>CAZMDI010000113.1:0-5041 GCA_964564995.1 uncultured Dehalococcoidales bacterium | reverse complement strand
TATCGGTTGTGGTGGGGCTTATTCTGGGAGGGCTGGATTACGGTTTTTCTGCTCTCGTGAGTAAGCTCTTCGTGGGTGGTTAAAGGTGGATGAAACACCCGTTACGGTTGCTGGATACCAGTGGTTTGTTGTCCACACTTATTCCGGGTATGAAGAGCGTGTACGCAAGAACCTTGAACAGCGCGTAAAAAGCATGGACCAAGAGGGCGATATCGCCCGGGTGGTGATTCCCACCGAAGATGAGGTGGAGGTCCACAGCGGGCAACGCCGCACCGTAACGAACAAGATACTGCCGGGGTACATTCTGGTGCAGATGCGCATGAACGACCTGAGTTGGGGTATTGTGCGCAACACACCGGGAGTAACCGGGTTTGTCAGCGCCGAGAACAAGCCCGTTCCGCTCAGGGAAGAAGAATACAATCGAATAATGAAACAGATGACCGCCGAATCCCCCAAAGTCAAGGTGGGCTTCAAACCAGGGCAGAGCGTCAGGATCACCGATGGGCCTTTTATCGATTTCATAGGTTCGGTGGACCAGATTGATCAGGAGAAGGGCAAGGTTAAAGTTCTCCTGTCTCTATTTGGCCGTGAAACCCCGGTAGAACTCGACTTCCTTCAGGTGGAAAAGCTTTAAAGGCGTCAGGAGAATTACGTGGCTAAAAAGATAAAGACGATAATCAAACTGCAAATTCCGGCCGGGCAGGCAAACCCTGCTCCCCCGGTGGGTACTGCGCTTGGTCCGCATGGTGTCAATATCATGCAGTTCGTTAAGGAATATAATGAACGGACCGCCAAGCAGATCGGTTCTATCATCCCCGTGGAGATTACGGTTTACGTGGACCGTAGCTATACATTTGTTACCAAAACTCCACCGACCAGCGACCTCCTGAAAAAAGCTTTGGGGATCGAAAAAGGATCTGGTACCCCGAGCCGCGGTGAAGCTAAAATACTCCCGAAATCGAAATTAAAAGAAATCGCCGAATTGAAAGCCAAGGACGCAAACGCCAACAGCATTGAAGCATCCGAACGCGCAGTAGCCGGCACAGCCCGAAGTATGGGCATAAAGGTAGAATAAAAATGGCTGAACATGGTAAAAAATTCCTGGAAGTCGCAAAACTCGTCGAAGACGGCAAAGAATATTCGCCCGAGGAAGCGGCGGCACTGGTAAAAAAGACTGCGCGTGCCAAGTTCGATGAAACCGTAGAACTGCATATCCGCATGGGTCTTGACCCCCGTCAGGCTACGCAACAGGTGCGCGGAGTGGCGCTTATGCCCTTCGGTTTGGGGAAACAGGTGCGCGTTCTCGTTTTCGCACAAGGCGAAGCCGAGAAGATAGCCAAGGCTGCCGGAGCCGACTTTGTCGGAGCTGATGATATCATCAAGAAGATTGAAGACGGTTGGTTGGATTTCGATACCGCAATAGCAACCCCCGATATGATGGCCAAGGTTGGTAAACTTGGTAAAATGCTCGGCCGAAAAGGGCTTATGCCCAATCCCAAGAGTGGTACGGTGGTTGCCCCTTCCGACCTGGCCCGAGTAGTCAACGATTCGCGCAAGGGTCGCGTCGAATTTAAGCTGGACAAGCAGGCTATCATTCACGTGGCTCTCGGCAAAGCTAGTTTCGAACCCGAAAAACTTACAGCCAATTTGGGAGCTGTGATGGAAGCCGTGGTTCGCGCTAAACCGAGCGGCGCCAAGGGTCAGTACATCAAAAGTGCTTACGTAAAGACCACCATGGGTCCCGGCGTGCCGCTGGACCTCAAGACAGCCGCGGCCATGACCACGGCATAGTCTCCGTACTTTTAACAATCCGGGATTCCTGAGACAGCGGGTGTCCGCTTTGAGCGGACTTAATGCGGCCTGCCGAGGATAAAGACCAGATATCAAGTTACTTTTGGTTTTGAGTCCTTGTGCTTAGGCGCAAGGACTTTTTATTTATAAAGGAGGTGAAAATGAAAAAAGAACTTAAAAAGGGAGTAATCAGCGAACTTAAAGAAGCTATCGGAAAATCTACCGCCGGCGTCGTTACGACGTATCAAGGTATACCGACAACCGAAATTGTTAATCTTCGCCATAAATTGCGTGATTCCAAGCTGGAACTGAAAGTTGTTAAAAACACGATGGTACGGCGTGCTGCCAACGAAGCCGGCAAGGAATTCATGAATACACATTTCGACGGCCCTTTGGCAGTAGTGCTGGGTTATGATGATGTTTCTGCACCTGCACGCGTGCTCTCGCAGTACATTGCTAGTTCAGGTGTAGCCATGAAAGTTGGTGGCGGGTTTCTCGCTGACAGATGGCTGACCCCGGCCGAAATAGGTACACTGGCGACTTTACCCTCGCACTCGGAATTGATTTCCAAGGTGCTGGGTGGACTGCAAAGCCCTATCGTGGGGCTGGTACAAGCGCTCTCAAGCCCCATCATGGGCATTGTTTACGCATTGAACGCTAGAATACAACAGATGGAGGAAAAATAAAAAATGGCTAAAATGACTGTCGACGAAATGGTATCCGCCGTCAAAGAAATGACGGTCCTCGAGCTTTCTGACTTGGTCAAGGCTCTCGAAAAAGAATTTGGCGTACGCGCTGCCGCGCAGGTTATGGCTGCCGCTCCCGCCGCCGGAGGTGCCGGTGCCGGTGCCGCCGCCGCAGAAGAGAAGACCGAATTCAACGTTGTTCTCACTGCTGCTGGCGCCAACAAGATCAATGTAATCCGCGTCGTTCGCGAGCTTACCAACCTGGGACTGAAGGAATCGAAGGACCTGGTTGAGGGCGCCCCCAAGAACGTCAAGGAAGGCATCAGCAAGGATGAGGCCGCAGCGGCCAAGGCCAAGCTCGAAGCCGTCGGCGCTACCGTCGAACTCAAGTAATATAAACCCAAAGGAAGCGAAACAAAGGCTGGGGCTACCCGCAAGGGTGGCCTCAGTTTTTTGTCGCCGGAGGAACGGGCGCGGGGGAGTTGGATGTGAACCTGCCGATGCTGCTGATTTCAAGGGAATGCGGGGCGATGAGTACCCCGGAAATGACCATCTTGAGCGCTTCATCGACTGTGATGGTCGTGCGGATTATCAAGTCTTCTGTTACTATGCCTGAAAATCCTGACCATGGCACCGGGGTCGAGGGCATGTACACCGCAAATAATTTTCGCCCGTCCTGGGATGTAAACTCGTTAGTGATGAAAGCTACGTGAGTCATCCCTTTTGTGGGGAACTCTACTAGCACCACTTCGCGGAAAGCCGCTTTGGTTATGGACCCGGTTCCCGAAAGCCCCTCCATAACCTGCTTGGCACCGGAATAAATCTGTCGGAACAACGGGACCCTTTTTAGCAGCGAATCCCCAAGAGCTATCAGTCGCCTTCCGACATAGTTGCCTGCGATGATGCCGACGACGAAAACCAATACAATCGTGATGCTGAATCCCAGACCTGTTATAGGATGTCCCACTATGGCCTTGATGACCGGTTGAAGGATGTCATCGATCGTGCGGAAGACCCAGATCAATACCAGAATACTGGCGGCAATAGGGACTACCACGAGCAAGCCTGCAAGAAAGTGTGTACGAAGCCTGCCTATCAACCATGAAGAACCGGATTGGTTGGGTTTTTTAGCCATAAAGAACTATCCCCCCAGGGTGCGTTTTACGCTAGATATTTTACCATGGTTATGCGCTATTGTGTGCTTCAAATCACTCGCCTGGGGCGGTACTGGATAGCTTCGGCGATATGCTGCGCTCGTATTTCGCCACATTCTTCCATATCGGATATGGTGCGCGCCAGTTTTAATATCCGGTGAAAGGCGCGTGCTGAAAGATGCATCTGGTTCATAGCCGCTTTAAGCAGGCTCTGAGCGGCATCATCAGTGAGGCAGAAAGCCCTGACCTCGGCCGGGGTCATTTCGGCGTTGCATACGAGTTTCGTTCCCTTGAAACGCTTGAGTTGAATCATTCTTGCCGCCGTTACCCTTCCCCTGACATCCGAAGATGCCTCGCCAAGCCGGGTGTCCGATAACTTGTCATAATCAATGTGGGGGACTTCGACAAAGATGTCCATCCTGTCGAGAAAAGGTCCGCTTATCCGTTTCTGGTACCGTGATACCATCCCGGGTGCACAGGTGCATGGCCGGAGGGTATCGCCGTAGTAGCCGCAGGGGCAGGGGTTCATGGCTCCGATAAGCATGAAATTGGCAGGAAATGTAACGCTCCCCTTGGCCCGGGAGATGGTTACCATCTTGTCTTCAAGCGGTTGCCTCAACACCTCGAGCACTGCGTGGCCGAACTCAGGAAGTTCATCCAGAAACAGGACTCCCCGGTGGCTGAGACTGATTTCACCAGGCCTGGGCCAGTGACCTCCTCCTACTAACCCCGCGTTGGAAATCGTGTAGTGGGGGGAACGGTAAGGCCTCCTGCGGAGCATCGGGCTGTCGGAAGGTAGAAGTCCGGCGACGCTGTAGATCTTGGTGACTTCGAGTGCTTCAGCCTCTGTGAGAGGTGGAAGTATCGAAGGCAGCGCCCTGGCGAGGAGGGTCTTGCCGCTTCCAGGGGGGCCACTCATGACCATGTTGTGGCCGCCCGCCGCAGCTACCTCCAGTGCCCGCTTCACGTTCTCCTGGCCTTTGATATAGGCCAGGTCAACGCTGGCATAATCGGGGATGTGGTTTTCGGCTGGCTCC
Organism: uncultured Dehalococcoidales bacterium; assembly: GCA_964564995.1. Lineage (GTDB taxonomy): Bacteria > Chloroflexota > Dehalococcoidia > Dehalococcoidales > UBA1222 > SURF-27. The sequence continues at coordinate 373 of CAZMDI010000113.1, read as the reverse complement.
AGGACCGGTTCCGCAGGAGAGATTTCACCGCGCAGGTAAGCGGCGACCTGTTTCAGCGAGGAAAGAGGGATTATCCGGACACCGCCGACCAGGGCCGCTTCCCGGGCGTCAGTTTCAGGCACCACAACATTTGCCAGACCCATCTGGCGGGCGAGGGCAACCATCGGGAGGATGCCGCTCGTATGGCGTAGCGTGCCGTCAAGCGACAGTTCACCTAGAAAAAGGGTTTTAGTAACGTCCGCCTCGATCTGTCCGGAACTGAGCAATACCCCGACGGCGATAGGTAGGTCGTATGCCGGTCCTTCCTTCTTTAGGTCCGCGGGAGCCAGGTTTACCACTATGCGGCGCATGGGAAACGTAAAGCCTGAATTTT
>CAZMDI010000112.1:0-5043 GCA_964564995.1 uncultured Dehalococcoidales bacterium | reverse complement strand
GGACTCTATCTTAGTCAGGCCACTATCCTGTCCTAATGATGGGGTCCACCTCACAACTCGTATAAAGCCTTGCGGCAGAGTTCGTAAAATACCTCGCACGCGTCGGGGTTTCCGATCCAAAAGATTGCGAGCATGGGTATTGGTCGCCAGGTTGAAGAGAGTCACCTCTACGTAATCATCTTGGAGTACAACAACGATAGGCCCGGAATGGTACCGTTTAAGGTCAAAGCCCATATCTTGGCTCCGTCAGGGGTTATCGTGATAAGTCTTTCCTGAGTTACCAAACTCACATGGACGATTTTCGGAGGGCTTTTAACAACTCGACCACATGGCAGGCTAAAACGGCAGGGCGGACAGAACTCATATAAAGTTGCGTGGTCGTCTTTACACAAACGGGGATTCCGGTGGTTGTTTCGGGATTGCTTTTACAGGAGAAAGAAGCCAAGCCGGCCAAGACAGCACCCAGTGCCACACCGGAAATGCCCTTTGCCTTGATGAAGTCACGGCGAGAAAAGCCCACGTCATTTTCCGTCGTTTTCACACCCACATTCATTTTTCTTCAGGCGATAATGCATTCGGTTAAAAATATTGTATGAAATATCAATTAAAATATTCACGTCAATTATAAATTTACGTGGAATACAATCATCCGTTCCGGCAAACAGCGACAAAATTGTCAATGCTGACACTCTCTAGAAATACCGGAATACTTGTCCTGAGATAGACCAGCCTATCACACTCTAGAATGGCAAATACTGCCGATCCTGGTTGATTCGCACCTCTTTTCACGGAAGAGTGGCTCACTGAACTGTTAAAGTGCCGGTTACGCCATGTAATGTACAGTAATACGTATATGTCCCGGGCTTGGTGAAGGTATAGGTGTCTACAGTGTCTTTCCCTGAGGTTGATACCGCAAAATCAAGAGCGGGATACCAGTCAACAGGATGAGAAGGGTCCGGACCGTTAACCAGAATAAATCTTACGGTGCTTCCCACTGGTACTGTAAGTGAGTCATACACCATATCCCAATATAAGTGAACATCATAGGTGCCCGGCTTTGACGTAGCGGAAGTCGTCGGCGGATTGACAGCGGTGGTGGTAGGCGGTGGTTTCACGGTGGAAGTCGGCGGCGGATTGGTAGTAGTGGTCGGCGGCGGTTGAATAGTGGTAGTAGTGGTCGGCGGCGGTTGAATAGTGGTAGTAGTCGGCACATTAGTAGTAGTGGTCGGCGGTGGTTGAACACTGGTAGTCGTTGGTGGTTTGGCAGCGGTGGTAGTCGCCGCTGGAATCACAGGCGTAGTTGAAGTAGAAGCTGGTTTTGAGCCGCATGCTTGTCCCAAAAGAACTACAAATAATAACACCAATAAAACTTTGATACTTTTCAACTGATTTACCCCCTCATTGCGCGATTTTCATCACGGGTAACCCGCGTTATTCCTAAACTTATCCGTGCTATGCGAAATATAACTTGCAGCACGTTAAATAATTATCAAATCGTAATGGAATATATTAAAGAATTGTGACATCCCCCAAGTTTAAAAGAGGAGGAACCGGGGTGTTATGTAATTCCTCAACCAGGCTCTTGCGTAGACAGCAATAATATTGAATCGGATTTCCCATATTATTCTCGATGGTATGCGTAACCCCGACAATCCCGCGTCATTTCTGACGTTCGTCAGCCGTCAATCGTCAAATCAATCCATTTCTGTCGCGGGTGTATAATTGCTCCAGTTCAACGGACGCAAACAGCGTTGATATGGGAAATCCCGGTTTATATCAATAGGAAGGTAACTACTTTGCTCAAATTCAGGAATATACTAATATCAGGGATACTCTTGTCCGCCGTCAGCGCATCGCTACTGGGATCATGCACCAAGGCTGAATTACCATCTACGATTTCCATGGGAGCGCTACTATCATTTACCGGGAGCGGTTCGGACTACGCAATGTCGCAGAGAAATGGCATTGAGTTGGCAATCCATGAAATCAATTCATCAGGTTTTCTTGGTCAAGGTAAGGAAATAAATGTCATTTTTACCGATACTGGCGTATCCGATGAGAGCGTTAAATATGCAATGACGAGTTTACTCGATCAAAATATAGCCGGTATTATCGGCCCCACTCTTTCCACCGAGGCTTTTGCCGCAGATCCCCTGGCACAAAACAAAGGCATCCCGGTAATGGCCATCAGTAATACCGTCCCCGGGATAACAGAAATGGGGAACTTTATCTTTCGCTGCAGCTTGCCGGAATCTTCGGTTATTGACGGTACAATCAAGTTAATATCAGAAAAGAAAAGTATCAAGAAGGTCGGTATCCTGTGGGGGGAAAAAGAAGCCTATACCATAGGGGGTTATCAGGCTTTTACCGCCGCTATCGCAAAATACGGCCTTGAAATTCAAACAGATCGTACTTTCGGACTCGGGGATACTGATTTCAAAGGCCAACTATCCGGCATAATAGCCGCTAACCCTGATGCAAATTGTGTCTCGGCATTCGTCAAGGAAGCAATAATAATAGTCCAGCAGGCACGGGAAATGGGTTTCACCGGTAATATCATTGGAGGCAATGGCTTTAACACATCCAACTTAATTAAAGAGGCGGGGGCAGCAGCGGAAGGAATCATGGTCGGCACTGCCTGGAACAGGGAAAGTGAAACACCCATAAACACGGAGTTTATAAAGTCATATAATGAATTATACGGCAGCAAGCCTGATCAATTTGCAGCGCAGGCCTATACTTCGGCGTGGCTTTTTGCCAAGGCTATTGTTTCAGCAAATAGCATAAACCCAAAAGCTATCCGCAATGCACTATTAAACATACAAAATTACATTACGCCGCTCGGTGAATTCAGCTTTACGAAAAACCGTGAACCTGTCCATACTTCAGCCGTGCAAATAGTTAAAGATGGGACATTCGTCATCCTCAAATAGCTAATGCATTTAAAGGAGACAGAATATGAAAAACGTTACACTAATTTTTATACTTTTGTTAAGTTTTATTCTGTCAGGTTGCGGAGGGGGAGGGCCTTCCGCCGCGCCCGCTTCGTTAAGCACCAGTAATCTCAACCTGATCTTTGTGGTAAGCGAAGATGTGGCTTTCAACGCCTACGGTGACATCGACCCCAATACTGCCAACCTTACCAACCAGGGTTTACAAAGGTCGCTCATGATGGGCACCTTCCTGAAACAGCAAGTGCTGGGAACGCAGAATGTAACCAAAATCTACGCGCTTGAACCGATGACCCATTTACAAACCACCCACAATTACCCCGACATGACGGCACTGGTGACCATTCAGCAATTTGCCCTTCTTAATCAGTTCACGCTCCCTATTGACATGGCGAGCGGGCCTCTATATACCAGCAACAGTTTTCCGATCGGTATATCATACGCACCGGGATCAGTTCCCAGCGGAGCTGCCGCACCTTTGCTGCCCAGTATTGGTTGCCAGGGGCTCGATTTCGTTGATCAGGGAAGTGATAACGAAGCCCTTTTGGACAGTATCATAAAGGCTAACGTGACTGGCTCTTATGTCTTTTCGGCGCCATGGGAGACCGTCAGCGGGTTGTTGGCAAATATCAACAATCTCAAGGCCTATAACCTGTCCGTACCGGCCAGCTATATGGGCCCCAATTATATCTACGCTATCTCGATCACTCCGTCGGGGAGTGCCAGCCTGATTACCTATAATAGTAATCTGAATCCACCCTCCACTTACCCTGCGCTGCCTTCGGCGGCGCTAGTCATTTCAGGCCCGGTGCAGACGCCTTTCAGCATCACAGTTACTGGGGGTACCGGCGGCGCAGTAATTCCGGCAGGGATCAACACCAACGAAACCATTTACCTGATACGGCACGCCGAGGCGCATCCGCAGGGAATCTGGGACGACGGCAATTATATCGCTGCTGGGCAATGGCGATCGCTAGCACTTCCGAACGCGCTACGCGGCAAAATCAGCCCCGACATGGTTTATTCGATCGATCCCGCTCAGGTTGGAAAGAAAGGGGTTTACTCGTTTTCGTTTATCAGGCCTTCTTTGACCGTCGCACCTTACGCAATTGCCAATAATTTACCCTATTATTTGGCCGCCAACTTCGAGATAGCCTCTCAGAACCCACCCGAACTGGCCAGTTATGCCAGTGACTTTTTCTTCAAAGGCGACCAATTGTCCAATCATAAGATACTGGTGGCATGGGAACACGAACGCATCCAAACGACAGTAAATGCGCTTCTTTCGAGTTATTTCCCCAATGGTGGCTGTCCAACGGCGCCTGCTTGGCCCGGGGATGATTATGACACCATCTGGACGGTGACGATAGACGCCACAGGCAACTTGACCGTGGACAACGCGATATATGAAGGTATCCAGTCACCGACACTGCCGGCCACGTGCCCACAATTTTGATCTGAATACCATGGTTGATGACATGGTTACGATTTTGTGAACCTCGATTAGTTCCACAAGAATCTATTAGCCCTATTTTGGGCATTTGCGCGGAGATCGTAGTAGTAAAAAGAAAAATCAGAGCTATGATAAACTCCCTTACCAAATACGGCATTCCCCGGTGATAATTGATTTGCATCAACAGTGCTGCAAATGATGACACCCTTGGCTTTGTCGACACGGGCATCCGCATAGTTTTTTACGACTTCGAATTTACCTTCTGCATTTAATACTACCGATCCATCTTTGTTTACTACTATAGAACCCAAATTTTCTTGCGCCGTGGCTAATGTTTCATCTCTGGTCCAGGTAATAGGGTTTATCGCCATTGCGCCAGGTAATACTACGGGATTGTTTCCTACAACGGTCGGGGCCTCGGTATTGTATGAAATGATCACGCCTGTATCATCAGGACCTTCAGCAAACTTTAAATACGGATATTTAACCAGAAAATCAGATGTAATTGAATATCCAATGACATAGGCTGCAATCATCCGGTTATACACACGAGGATTCTCTTTCATATATTCTGACAGTAAAAATTCCAATACATTCGAGCCTTGAGAATGTCCGGCCAAAATATACGGACGGCCCTGA
>CAZMDI010000111.1:0-5162 GCA_964564995.1 uncultured Dehalococcoidales bacterium | reverse complement strand
CCAAGTACCAGGGAAGTCAACCTGAGGGCCTCGTTCCACGACAGCCAGGTAACCTTTTTCAATTCGGCTACGGTATCCGAAATAAAACTGGAGCCGGTTCTTTTACCCTCGGGCATTACCATAGATTAATTCACTCACCAGCAGCGCAGCGCGCTACTTGGTCTCCCTGTGAAGAGTCACCTTGCGGCAATGAGAGCAGAACTTTTTCAACTCCATGCGCTGGGTGTCATTTCTCTTGTTTTTGCTAGTCGTATAATTCCGGTTTTGGCATACAGTACATGCCATGTCCATCACTACCCGGGCTTCCGATTTCTTTGCCATATTACTCCAGGATCGTTGTAAAGGCGCCTGCGCCTACGGTTCTGCCGCCTTCGCGAATAGCGAAACGCAATCCGACCTCTAGAGCCACAGGGTAAATCAGCTTGACCTTCATGCGAGTGTTGTCACCGGGCATGACCATTTCTACACCGGGTTCGAGTTCAATGCTGCCAGTAACGTCCGTAGTTCGTATAAAGAACTGGGGCTTGTACCCGTTAAAGAACGGGGTATGTCGCCCGCCCTCTTCTTTTGTTAGCACATAAACTTCGGCCGTCGCATAGGTATGCGGCTTAATGGAGCCTGGAGCAGCCAATACTTGACCGCGCTCGATATCTTCGCGCTCTACGCCGCGCAGCAACACGCCTACAGCGTCGCCAGGCTCGCCAGAGTCCAGAATCTTGTGGAACATTTCAAGGCTTGTGGCAATAACTTTCTTAGGTTCATGATGAAGGCCTACGATTTCAACTTCGTCGCCGCCTTTGATAACTCCGCGCTCAACACGGCCAGTAGGAACTGTACCTCGGCCTTTGATGCTGAAGACGTCCTCGATGGGCATCAGGAAAGGCTTGTCCTTCGGTCTCGGGGGGATCGGGATATAGCTGTCAACTGAATCCATCAGTTTGAGGATCGCTCCGCACCATTTGCATTCCACCTTGCCGCACTGGCATTCCAATGCTTTCAGGGCGCTAACCTGGTGGAAGGGAATCTCGTCGCCGGGATAAGAGTTCTTCTTGAGAAGTTCGCGGACTTCAAGTTCAACGAGCTCGAGCAATTCGGGGTCTTCCATGGCGTCGACCTTGTTGAGAGCCACGACGATGGCAGGCACATTGACCTGGTGTGCCAGCAACACGTGTTCCCTGGTCTGGGGCATAGGACCGTCGGGAGCGCTGACTACGAGTATAGCACCGTCCATCTGGGCGGCACCGGTGATCATATTTTTAACGAAATCGGCATGTCCGGGGCAGTCGATGTGGGCATAATGCCGCTTCGCTGTCTCGTATTCCACATGGGAGATGGCGATAGTCATACCGCGCGCTCTCTCTTCGGGGGCGTTATCGATAGTATCATAGGCCCTGAATTGGGCCAGTCCCTGCTTGGACAGTACCATGGTAATGGCCGCCGTCAGGGTAGTCTTTCCGTGGTCAACGTGACCGATGGTGCCGACGTTAGCGTGGGGTTTCGTTCTGTCAAAATGTTGTTTCGCCATTTCCTTCTCCTTTTGTGTATAAAGCCCTCAATCAGATTCGAACTGATGACCCCGTTCTTACCAAGAACGTGCTCTACCAGCTGAGCTATGAGGGCAGAATTACCGATGTATTTTAATTCAAACCCGGCTCTAAAGTCAACAAAGTATTACGAACAACAAAATACGTCGCAACAAACGGCTCTAGAAAAAAGCATAAATAGCCTCGGTCGCGACGATGCTAACTATGCATAGAATATAGCGTTTCGGCCGATTTGTCAAGGATAAACTGCGTTTGCATACCATCGTTGCAGGATTTAGAATAGCCGAAACAGTAAAGGAGAAAATGATGTCGGAAACTGATAAACAACATAAAAATACCCCGGTAGACAAATTCGGAGATATATTCGAATCGTTCGGTTCGGCGCTAAGCGGTATCTTCGACGACCCCGAACTTAAAGCCAAGGCAAAGGACTTCAGCAAATCCGCCGCCGATTCCGCAAAAACCCTGGCAGGCCGTTTTAAGGACGAGGAAGTGAAGGCCAAATTCCGCGACGTCGGCAAGGCAGCGGAAGAATTCGGCAAAAGCGTGGCAGATACGTTCAAAAGCGAAAAGGATCGGGGTACAAAAAGCTGATGGGGCTTTATATCTACCTACGCACTGCAGAGGGAATATAATTCCATTCTCCTTTTTTATTACGTTTCATTCATTCTGTATATTGAGCTTTGGATGCGTGCGAAGTTGAGCTATAATGCGCTTCATATTTAGCGCCTCAGTAAAGGCAGGCAAATAAAATTAGCGAGGAAAATACAATCCGTAACACGCAGGGGATGCCGTTGACCATGGCATCGTTGCGAACCGATTTTATGCAACTGGGCGTCAAGCCAGGGATGGTGCTCCTGCTGCATTCGTCACTCTCTGCTCTGGGGTGGGTCTGCGGCGGTCCGGTAGCCATCATTCTGGCTCTGGAAGAAATCCTGGGGCCGGAAGGCACACTGGTCATGCCGTCGCACTCGGGCAGCATGACCGAACCAAGCAACTGGAGCCACCCGCCCGTACCTGAGTCTTGGTGGCCTGTAATCCGCAACGAAACCCCGGCTTTCGATCCGGAACTCACCCCCACACGCCTTATGGGAGCCATCGCCGAAACATTCCGTAAACAGTCCGGAGTGATGCGGAGTAGCCATCCCAGTTCTTCTTTTTGCGCACGAGGTAAATACTCAGTCGAAATCACCAGCAATCACAGCCTGAGTTACAGTCTGGGAGAACACTCTCCTCTGGCCAGGGTTTACGATCTTGACGGAAGTGTCCTTCTGGTGGGAGTAGGTTATCACAACAACACTTCTTTGCATCTGGCTGAATCCAGGGCCAACTATGGTTCAAAACACCTGGAGATGAACGGTGGTCCAATATCAGTTAACGGATCCAGAGTGTGGCAGGAATACGAGGAATATGCTTCAAATGACGAGGACTTTGAGATTATTGGTTCCGCCTTTGAAAAAGATCGGTCGGAAGACGTGAGGTTCTCCAGAATAGGGGAAACCCAGGTGCGTCTCATGCGCCAGCAAGCCCTGGTGGACTACGCTACGCTATGGATGACCAAAAACCGGAAATAGTAAAACACCCTTAAAGGGATGTACCCGTTTCTGAGCATATCAAATGGTGGAACAATTAAGGCTCTACCAAGCCACAAACCTCTTCCGGCGCAGATGTACCAGACTGTAGATGGCCAAAATTACGAATAACCCCAGCAACGTTGAGGTGATATTTAAAAAGGGGGGAACAATAAATCTTCAGCCAGGCTCTTCAATCGTGCCTTAGTCAATCCAAGAGGTTTGCCCAGGAAATACCTCGCCGAATTTTCGTATTGGAGAGAGTTTTGCTATAATGCTGTTTGGTGCCAGCGTAGCTCAGTTGGTAGAGCAGCTGTCTTGTAAACAGCAGGTCTGGAGTTCGAATCTCCACGCTGGCTCCATTCATCCCCGTCATTCTCCGAAATATCATCCACAAATGATTAATCTTGTGCGACCTGTTCCATGTCTTTTTGTAAGCATAGGCGTTGACAAAGCCCACGGAATGTTGAAGTGGGCGAAGGTCTTTAGAGCGGCTTCGAGGCCGCAATATCTCCTTTGAGCCCGATATCCCACAATACCGGTGCCGGTTTAAACACCCCGGCTTTGGTTACCGGGTCTTAACTTGTCGAATCCCCACAGGACACTTCGTGGCCCAGACTGCACAGTATGTCTGCGATATCGAGTGCCACCAATGATCCGTCTTCCACCACCATGTCTAAATCAGAACATTCTACGAATAATCGCATCTCTTCCGTCCGTAAGTACGTCTGAATATTTATACAATATTTAGAAATAATTCCAAATATTTAGCATTTGTTTATTGGCTAAACATTACATTTGTTCGCATGGCAAACCTATGTGCCTCACAATGCTGCCAATTTGAAGGTATCTTTGTACCGATTTAACGAATGTTTAGTGTTCGTTTATTGATTTGGTATTTCATAAGAGTAGCGTGAGAGACAAACAAGATATCAAACAAGTTTTTGGGAAATAGGGCTTACAGGAATTACACGGGCGGAGGTGCGATATGAAAACTTGTTTCAGACTTCAAACAATGGTGATTTTCGCTTTACTGTTATGTTCATTTCTTGCTTTAGGATCAAACGCGCAAACCCGCCAGTCGCGCCCGACAATATCCTTCGTATCGCCACCCGACACTGCGTATGTGTTTGGAGACCTGACCATCTCCGTTTCGGTCACCAATTTCAAGCTGGTAGAAAACAATAACCGGCCGGCAACCTCCGGGGAAGGCCAACTGGTTTATTCACTCGACGGCGAGATCGCGACAAACTCAGATACAGGGGCGGCAGCCTGGGCGATTCCCGTCACACAGGCTATTACAGGCTCCCAGAACTACACATTCCACAACGTGACACCGGGCGCGCACAGCGTTTCAGTCAAGTTAGTCAATAACGACTTGACTTCACTGGCCCCCTCTGTGACCGCGTGGATGACCGTCGTCTTATCCCAATTGCCGGTCACCAGCGGCTCTACCAATGACCTTACAACGTCCAAACGTCAGACGGTCGACCCAATTCAGCCGGTTATCAGGCAGGAAACGGGCTTAATTATATTATGATCGGAGCCCCGGGCAGATTCGGTCAACTTGCCCTGGTGTTTATAGATATACCAAAGAGGTGAATGCACCAAAGAGTCTTGGGGGTGCACCAGCAAAAACCCCTGATATTCCCTAGCGGCCTCATCTCACCTGCTTCTGGCTCGGTACGCATCCGTCGGGTTCAGATGACAACCAGAAATTGCAGGTTAAATTTTGAGATCTCCCTGAAACCCGGGATGCCTTCATTCAGTTTGCCCTTGGGCTTATAGGCGCGCCATATTGTTATGGACACAAATATAATTGTGGTTAATCTTGAAGGCGTTGTGATACTCAATGTCGGCTTCCGCCAAGCTACTCAGTCCGTTAAAGTATTCCTCTGGAGAGGAGACGGCTGATGGCGATCAAGGATGCCCTTAAGCGCCAACTGGATCAAGAGATGCCCGGGTTAGACCCGGGAACACTGAGGGGGGCCTTACATAGAAACCTTCATGGCTTTATTGGAGGGAGGAACCGTTGCTGAAAGAAGGG
>CAZMDI010000110.1:0-5208 GCA_964564995.1 uncultured Dehalococcoidales bacterium | reverse complement strand
GGAACATACACCAAAATAAAAAACCCAGTAAGAATAAATCGGTTGCAGGGGTTAAACCGTCCGTTCAGGCGCCGCAGGGCAAGCCCGCGGTTACGGCAACCCCTGCGAAGCATGCCGGCGTCAAAGCGGTTGTAACCCAGGAAACCGCGGCCGTAAGGTTTGCGGAACTTCCTCATGAACTCAGACGCATAGCTTTATTCTCCGCTTTTGTGGTTGTACTGCTTCTGGTGTTATGGTTATTCCTCAAATAGCGGAATATCCGGCATAAACTTATTATTTTGATTAACTTGACCCCGGTCGTTCGGTCATCATGCATTCAGGGCATCCGGCGATAAAGAGGGTAAAGACAACAGGTTAGGTGTTGGCTAAGTAAATTGTGGCTGATCAGGCAGTGCCTGTTTAGACTAATAAACAAAGCTAAGAACTAGCAAAGAGAGGTTGTTAGATGAAACAGTACTCTCCAGAGCACTTGAGGAATGTCGTTTTGCTATCCCACAGCGGGGCCGGAAAAACGACATTAGCCGAAGCTATCTTGTTCAACACCGGGACCATCAACCGCCTTGGAAAAATCGAAGCCGGCAATACTACATCAGACTATGACCCGGACGAAATCAAACATCACATCAGCATCAACCTCTCGTTGCTTCCATTCGAATGGCATGAAACTAAAATCAACCTTCTCGACACCCCGGGATATCTGGATTTTGTCGGCGAAGTCAAGGCCGGAATAAGGGTCACCGAGGGTGCCGTCATGGTGGCGTCTGCCGCCTCAGGGCTCGAAGTCGGAACAGAATTAACATGGAATTTAAGCCATGAAACCGGACAGTCCCGCATGATCTTCGTCAATAAAATGGACCGGGAAAACGCCGATTTTGTAAAGACGGCTGAAGAGTTTCAAACCAGATTCGGAGGCCGCTGTGTGCCTCTTCAGATGCCGATCGGCACCCACACCAGTTTTACCGGTATTGTCGATCTTATTTCGATGAAGGCCTACACCGGGATATCCGCGACGGAAGGGCCGATCCCCCCCGATCTGTTGGACCAGGCCAGGTCTTTAAGAACCAGGATGATTGAAGCGGTGGTAGAAACCGACGACGTGCTCATGGAGAAGTATCTTGGAGGGGAAGAACTCAGCGTCGCGGAACTGAAAAAAGGGATCCAACAAGCTGTCCCGGCCAGAAAACTTATCCCTGTCCTCACTGGTTCCGCCCTTCATGGAATAGGTATAACTCAACTTTTAGACGCGATAGAATCCTACCTGCCGTCTCCACTTCAACGCAAAGTTGCGATAGCTGAGGATTCAAAGGTAAAAGAAGCCCAGCCGGTTTCTGGTGCGCCGCTTGCAGCCCTTGTTTTCAAAACCACGGCTGACCCTTACGTGGGAAAACTCACATATTTTCGCGTGTATTCTGGGACTCTTGAGAGCAACTCGCATCTTTGGAACGTCAACCAGAACGCAGAAGAGCGTGTCGGGCAACTATTCACGATTAGGGGTAAAAACCAGGAGCCTGTGGTTAAAGTCGATGCTGGAGACATCGGGGCCGTTGCCAAGCTTAACATCACAGTGACAGGGGACACTCTTGGTATGCAAGACAAACCTGTGAAACTTGCACCGCTTACTTTCCCAAAACCAATATACAGCGCGGCCGTGCACCCCAAAACCAAGGCTGACCTGGACAAGATGGGTGCAGCTCTTTCCCGTCTGGCTGAAGAAGACCTGACGCTTCACATACACCGTGACCACGAGACGGCGGAAACCATCATTTCTGGCATGGGAGACACTCAATTATCCGTTGCCGGTGAAAAGATGCTGCGTAAATTTGGAGTAGGAGTGGATCTTACCCCGCCGAAAGTGCCCTACCGCGAAAGCATCACCACTAGCACGAGGTCGGAATACAGACATAAACAGAGCGGAGGCCACGGGCAGTTCGGTCATGTGGTGCTGGAACTGGTTCCGTTGCCGCGCGGTGCCGAAAATGTTTTTGAAAACAAGGTAGTAGGAGGGGCGGTTCCTAAGAATTACATACCCGCAGTGGAAAAAGGTGTCCTCGAAGGTTTGAAAGAAGGAGCCCTTGCGGGTTTTCCAGTCATCGGATTGAAGGCTATCGTCGTCGACGGTAGTTACCACCCTGTTGATTCTTCCGAAATGTGTTTCAAGATTGCAGGGGCTGGCGCTCTCAGGCAGGGCATGCATGACGCCAGACCTATCCTGCTCGAGCCTATTGTCACCATGAAAATCACCGTCCCGAACGATTTCACTGGCGACATATTGAGCGATCTCAATACCAAACGGGCCCATGTGATGGGAATGAATCCCGACGGTCCTATCAACGAAATAGATGCCGAAGCGCCGATGGCTGAGGTACTGCATTATGCGACAGACCTTAAATCCATCACCCAGGGCCGCGGGACGTACACTATGGAAATCGGCCATTACAAGGAAGTTCCGGCCCATATCACGCAGAAGATAATCGCCGACCGACTGGCAGAAAAGGAAAAAGAAGAGGTAAAATAGGAACCCGGTTTTGAAATATTAAATGGGGGCGGTTTAACCGCCCCCATTTTTCTATCGTCTTTTTGTTTTTCAGGGCACGACTGATGTATCAACAAATCATAGTCCGGTTTGACCCCATACCACACGCTCGATCCCAGCGAGATCTTGGATAGTCCCGATGTGCGCATCTGGCAGGGCCTCCCTTAGGAGGCGTTGAGTGGTTTCTGCCTGTCCTCGCCCAATCTCAAGGAGTACACATCCACCCGGCTTCAATTTGCCCTCCAGGCCGGTACAGAGGCGTTCGATGACATCGAGCCCCTCAGCACCTCCGTCAAGCGCCAGTTGAGGTTCAGGGCTGGTGGCGCAGTCGGCTGAATTGACATAAGGCAGGTTAGCTATAAGGATATCCACGGGCCCGGGCACAGACCCCGCCAGGTCGCCGTAAAGGAATGTTATACGGGACTCAACTCCATGACGCCGGGCGTTGAGCCGCGCAGTGTCGATAGCAGGGTCCGAGATATCGACGGCAAAGACGCGGGCGTCTGGTACTTCCGCAGCCAGAGTGACTGCGATCGCCCCACTGCCCGTTCCTATATCCGCGATAACCGGAGAGGGTATTCGGGACACGATTTCAAGGGCTTTCTCGATAAGATGTTCGGTCTCGGGCCGCGGGATGAGGACATCAGGGTTGACCTGGAATTCCCTGCCGTAAAACTCACGCTTGCCGGTTATGTAAGCGATCGGTTCCCCCACGACCCGGCGGTTCACTAGAATGTCGATCAATTTCACCTGAGAGAGGTTCAACTCCTCGTCGTGTTCAAGAAACAGACTTACAGCGTCCAGACAGAGCAGGTGCTGCAAGAGGAGTTCGGCTTCCAGCCCAGCTTCTTCTATCCCTGCAGAATCGAGGCGCCCACGGACGGCTCCTAGGACCTCTTTTACTTTCATACTATCTCGGATTCGAGTGCTTTAGCCTGCTCGCTGGCAGCGACTGCGTCGATCAGGTCGTCCAGACCGCCCTCCATGATTTTTGGCAGGTTGTGCATAGTTATCCCGATCCGGTGATCGGTCATCCGGTCCTGCGGGAAATTGTAAGTGCGGATTTTTTCTGACCTCTCGCCGGTACCCACCTGACCACGTCGTTCAGCGCTGATTTCGCCTTCCTGGCGTGTGCGCTCGGCATCAAGGAGCCTAGTTTTTAATACGGCCATGGCTTTTTGACGGTTACGCAATTGGGAGCGCTCATCCTGGCAAACTACCACCAGACCGGTTGGGAGGTGGGTCAGGCGCACGGCGGTAGATACTTTGTTTACGTTCTGTCCTCCAGCGCCGCCGCTATGAAAAATGTCGATGCGCAGGTCGCCGGGATTTACATCCACTTCCACGTCCTTGGCCTCGGGCAGAACAGCCACGGTCGCTGTTGAAGTATGGATGCGGCCGCCTGATTCGGTGCTTGGGACCCGTTGGACGCGATGCACTCCTCGCTCGTATTTAAAACGTGAAAAAGCACCTTTGCCTTTGACTTCAAAGATTATTTCTTTGATGCTCCCGATGCCAGATTCATTGCGGTCTATGACCTCAACGTTCCAACCGCGCGTAAGCGCATATCGGCTATACATGCGGAAGAGTTCGCCGGCGAAAAGACCTGCCTCGTCGCCTCCGGCGCCCGCCCGAATTTCAACTATTACGTCTCTCTCGTCGTTGGGGTCTCTGGGAAGAAGAGCGGTTTTGAGCGAGGCAAGGAGCGATTCGAGCGTTGTCTGAAGCGACATCAACTCCTGTTTGGCCAAACCGCGCATTTCCTCGTCGGTTTCTGTTTCAAGCATGGCCCGGGCCTCTTCCATCTGCTTTTCGGTTGATTTGTATTGCCTGTACAGTATCACGACATCCTGTATGCTGGATCTTTCCTGGGCTAACTCCTGCAAACGTTTTACATTCGAGACTATATCCGGGCTCGCCATTTCCTGTTCGATATCATTAAAACGTTTTTCCAGTTGGGCTAATCTATCTAACATAACATTTTCCTTATCGTGACTATTGTATCACAGGCCTGATTTTTGCCTCAAATAAACGGAGGGAGGGACTTCCATCCCCCCCTCCGTTTACTAAAGCTGGAATCGCTACTCTTTATGGTGCAATGATCTGGCGGCGGCCGCTTTCAAATCTTCGTAAGCCTGAAGGGCTTCTGCCACCGAGGTCTGGTCGTCCAGGGTCGTGACGTCGCCGATGCTTGCCCCGGAAGCTACCGCTTTGAGTACCCTGCGCATGATTTTGCCGCTGCGGGTTTTGGGCAGCTTATCCACAAACAGCACTTCTTCGGGTGTCGCCACGGTTCCGATGGCAGTCCTAAGATGTTTGACCAGCTCTTTTTTGAGTTCCACGGACGGTGTCTGGCCCTTTCGAAGGATCACGAAAAGCACGATCGCTTCTCCTTTGACTTCGTCCGGTTTTGAGGTGGCTGCTGCTTCAGCCACCGCGGTATGTCCCACGACTGCATGCTCTAGTTCGGCCGTGCTGATACGGTGACCGGAGACCTTGATAACTTCGTCCGCCCTGCCCAATAACCACCAGTAACCGTCATCGTCTTTCATGGAATAGTCTCCGGGAGCGTAAAAGCCGGGGAAGCGGGACCAGTAAGTTTTCAGGTAGATGTCCGGGTTGCCGTAAACATCAAGCAGCATTCCAGGCCATGGCTTGCGAATCGCTATAAATCC
>CAZMDI010000109.1:0-5213 GCA_964564995.1 uncultured Dehalococcoidales bacterium | reverse complement strand
TGTCTTCCGGCGGTTGAGCGAGTAGCGCTTTGGAAGATTCGAAAACAGCTATCAATGCTCTCGGGATGGGTTGTTTGGCCACTTTCAACTTTTCGATGAGCAGGCGTTGCTGCGTCGGATCCATGATGTCCCATCCGTCTGTGATGACCGCGCGTATTATCGGTGGGATGGCGATGTCTTCGACGGGAAAAAGATCGCCTAATTCTTCGGGCATATCTTCGTATTGAGTCATAAAAGTCCTTCCTGATCGTGAATTGTTGCGATGCCTGTTAGGTTGAATATATCCTATAACGAGCAGGGATGGCAATGTCGCAGGCCAAATGTCACATGAATTTAACTATTTTAGGTTTGTGTTTAATGATTTTTTCATAGTGGATATTTATGATCTATGTGGTATATTCAGCTATAGAGGTAAACAAGCAGCTATCTTATCGTGTGTTAAGAGTCATGAAATCTAAAACGCCGCTTTTTTTTCCGCGCGTAGCTGCTGTTATATCGGTGTTTGCGCTGGTCTTATGCACATCTTGCGGAGCGAAATCGGTTTCCTCATCCTCGTCGGTTGATGCAAGTTCAAGTCCGCTTTCAAATTTCGGCAACATTTCAGTCAGGGTGTTTGGTTCTGGCACCTTTGAAAGTTACAATCAGACACTTGTCTATCCCGTTGAATTTTCAATCCCGCCGATCTCTATCTACTGGATGGGCCTTATTTTTAACGGACTGCTGGAGAACGCCGGAGCAGGCACCGATATAACGTACAATGTGCACGGCAGCGTATTGGCTGACGGAGCGTGGATAGAGTCGATGACTTACTCCAAAGAAATCGGCCCGGGTTCCAGCAATTATTTCCGGGTTACCCTTAAAAACATCCCTTTGACCAGAGATGTCGATGACAAGGAAAACCCCGTCCTTGTTTGTAACAAAACGGCCTCTGACGTGCAGAGGTTTGTTGGGCAGATCAACTATGCAAGCCTCGGCGTCTTTACATATCTCAAAACTGACTGGGGGGATTCAATTTACCCTGCTACTCTGACCGTTACTATCGCCACCGGGGAGGGTTCGAAAGCGGGCGATGGACCATCGAGCCCTCGCGGTGGGATGATGTAGCGGCAAAAGGCCAGCATTGGGAACTTGGATGAATTTAATATCCGGTAACACCTGATTGCCGTTCCTCAATTCCATCGGGTTGCAGCAATTATTTTTCCAACAAATACGGCACTGTTACGAGCGTCACGTTGGGATGCCGCTCGAACATCCCCCGCAGGTGGGAGGCTGTCCGGTTGTGTAGAAACCGCTCCCAGATATGCGCGGTTATGAACTCGGGCAGGACAACAGTTATGAATGCAGTCGGTGCCTGGCTCTGGACAGCGTCAACATAGTCCAATATAGGCTGATTGAAGCTTCTGGTGGGGGATTCAATGATGACCAATTTAAGATCTGGTGCGTATTTCTGCATCTTGTCCTTGAGTTTATTGGTTTTTTCTGGATTGGTTGAAATATGCAGAACTACCATTTCAGCTTCGATTGTCCGCGCAAAAGAAAATGCTCTTAACGAACCGTAATTGACGTCGTCGATCAAAATAATCACAAGTTGGCTGATTTTTGGTTGCGGCAACTGGTCGGGAACGATGCTCAATTCTTTACCGACCTGTTTGTAGTGGCTGTTTACGCGTGTCAAAAAGAAGATAATCGGCGGGATCAAAATGACCACCAGCCAACCTCCGGCTGCGAATTTGGTTAGCACTGCGATTATGAGCACAAGCCCCGTCAGTACTGCCCCGGTGCCGTTGATTACAATGCTCCTCTTCCAGCCATCGCCTCGTGACCTCCACCAGTGGATCACCATACCTGAGTTTGACAGGGAGAAAGCCAAAAATACTCCTATCGCATAAAGGTTGATGAGCCGGTCTACATTTCCTTCAAAAATCACGACCAATACGGCTGCGACAGACCCCAGGAATAGGATCCCGTTGGTGAAAGCCAGACGATCCCCCCGGAACTGAAATTGGTGGGGCATGAAATTGTCGCGAGCCAGCACGGAAGAAAGCCTGGGGAAGTCGGCAAAAGCGGTATTTGCAGCTACGACCAGGATCCCGACCGTGGCGAATTGGAAAATATAGTAAAAAGCATTACGCCCGAAAACCGCCAGAGCGACCATGGAAATTACCGTTTCTTTACCCGGTACGGGCACCAGGTGCATCTTGGTAGCTAAAAAAGTGATGCCCAGAAAAAAGATAGCCAGTAGCCCTGCCATGATTGTTATGGTCGTGGCTGCATTCTTGGAGGAAGGCGGTTTGAATATTGGAACCCCGTTTGATATCGCCTCTGTTCCGCTCATGGCGACGGCCCCGGCCGAGAAGGCTCGCAATATCAGCCATAACGTGAGCGGAGTTGTCGCGACGAGGATCGGTTGTGGAGATGCGGGGTGAAGCGTTCCTCCTGCCCACTTTAAAAGGCCTATGATTATCATGATACTCACTCCGACTATAAATAAATAAGTCGGAATGGAAAAGACTGTACCGGCTTCCCTTACACCCCGCAGATTTGCCAGAACCATCAATCCGATAAAAAACAGACTCAGAATAACGGTGAGGTTGAAAAATGAAGGAAGCGAATTTTGAATGTTGTTTATCTGGTTGGTGTACCCAGAGGCGATAAGGGCCGAAATCACTCCCTGGGCGCCAGCGACTATGGATACTGCCACTGTTAGCACGTAATCGATGAGAAGGGCAGCAGCGGCCACCAGACCGAATTTTTGCCCCAGGTTTGCGCGGCTTACGTTGTATGAACCGCCGCCCTGGGGATATGCATGCACGGTTTGTCTGTACGAAAAAGCCACGATGGAAAGAAGGATGGCAACTGCCATTGCCGTAAACATGGAAACACCCAGCGCCGCGCTGCCGGCCACGATAAGTATTGTGAGAGAGGCTTCTGTGGCGTAGGCACTAGACGATATGGCGTCAGATCCGAACACTGCCAGAGCCCTGATCTTGTTAAGGCGTTGGGTTCCTTCTTCTGCAGTATAAAGAGGTCGGCCTATCAGGAACTTTTTGAGGCCTTTGTACCCTCGTTCGATACGGCTCTTCGGGATTTCCTTTTCAGGTTTGGCGACGAAATAGCCCGGACCTGCTTTGGTGAAGCGGCTGACCCTTTTGACCCGGGCATAACCCTCGCCTGGCTTTGTCCCGCGATGAGTCTCGATTGACACAAGTTCGAGATTGAATTTGCCCGTGTCGTTTCCCGATTGTATTTTGCGGTTTGGGTCGTTGTTATTTGATGTTGGAGTCATAACATTTGAGTTTCTAGTTATTTATATCGGGCAAATACTCATCATTTAAAGCTCGTTGCTCGGTAGATCCGTCAGCCTTAGCGGTTGCAGGCGTAAAACGACGTGAGGAGACCGAAATCACCGCATGAGGTGTGAGCTTTTTGTTGGTATTTTATCGGCATTTACGGATTATAGCAGAATGGAACTTTCAAGAAAATGTTAATATCCTAAATTCCCTCTGCTCCTCTTGATTCGGCCCGTGAGCCCGGGTCAATTTAATCTCCTTGCATTTCAGTATCGCTTCCGATCTAGGCCATCGTGCGGGTTTTTTGCACAACCGGATACCCTTGTTGCTGCCAGGTTATGATGCCTCCGGCAAGTTCCATGACCCGGGTATATCCGGCCTGCACCAGGGTTGCCGCTACAACTTTGCTCTTCATCCCGGCCGCGCAGTAAACCACTATCTTGTAATTTTTGTCTGCCGGGAATTTATCCAGGTTTTGGCTGATAGTGTCCGAGTTCAGGAATACGTCGGTTCCCGGTATCTCACCGATATAAGTAGTGTCCGTATTGGCCATGAAAAAGTCCTTTATCTTGAATGAATAGAGTTGCGCCGGGGTGATGCTCCAGTATGTGCCTCCGCCCGTTACGCTCACAGGTGTGCCCGTCATCGCGGTCGAAGAGGTGATTGAAGAGGTCTCAGGCGTCGTAATGGATGTCCCGCCTCCGCAGGAGGTCAGGATGATTCCTGCCAGGACCGTTGCTGCGATTGCGAGACGTTTCATATGCTCCCTCCGAATTTTGTGCTGAATTTACAGTTATTCATTGATAATAGCACTCTTGGTGACCAAATTCCCGGGCTACCTGAAATCAGCCAAGTTTTTTGAGTATCTGCAAACCAACCAGTGCGCCGGCCAATATCGAAGCTCCGAAAACTGCTCCGTTAAGACCTAGCGAAGGCACCGCTGAGAAGAAACCCCCTATCGTACAACCTGAAGCGAGGCCGGCTCCATAGCCCATCAGGAGCCCCCCGGTCAGGACACGAAGATAGACCGCTTTTTGCCTGGGACGGCGTATATTGAAGTCCCCAGAAATCATCGAGGCTATGAAGGACCCGATAATGATCCCTCCTGTTAGCATCAACCCCCAGGTCAACTGACCCGGCGTAGATGAACCTACTCACGTGCCCGGAACGTTTCCTACCGGCGGGGCCGGAATTTGGATAGTCTGCAGGATGTTCTGGGTCCAGCGCATCACTTCGCCGGTGATGCCCCAGGGCCGTTGAGCAGTCTGATAGAGCAGGATATTCCCCAATCCCAGGATTATCCCCCCGGCCGCGAGAGGCCATCCCTGGATAAAAATGCTCCTGGATAGTGACTTGAGCTTGGTTCCGGCGGATTTAACGATGATTGTTTTTTCCCGTAGAGGAACTGGGCGGATTACCTTGCCGGACATAACGAGCTTGAGAAGCAGCAGGATTGACACCAGTGTCAATCCCACTGCCGCTATCCAGCCGACATGGGCGGGCAGCCATACGTTGGGAAGGCGGGAGATATAACTGTTCCACCACCAGGGCCAGTTGTGTTGCAGTATCCCCATGCCCGTGACGATCCCCAGTAAAGCCACCAGCGAAGCCATGGCCCCTTCACCGATCCTGTAAAGGGTGCCGAGTACGCATCCCCCGGCCAGCATCATCCCGAGACCGAAAACAAGCCCGGCCAGGATGAGGTGCCAGCCGAATGGAGCGACATAAGCCGTGGCCGGGATTCCTGTCGAAGGGTCAGGTACCTGGCTGTGCATGATGGCGGTGAAACCGATAGTCGAAATGAAGAGTCCCGCAAGTATGCCGACAAACAGCCTGCGGTCTTTGAAGAGAAAGAAGTTGCTGATTGCCGATACGAAGCAGAACCGGCTGCGTTGTACCACGAAGCCGAAAGCCAGACCGAAT
>CAZMDI010000108.1:0-5246 GCA_964564995.1 uncultured Dehalococcoidales bacterium | reverse complement strand
GTGTGTAGTAGCCCGCGCTCGTGGCAATCTTTTATGATGTCTTTCGCTTCCCGCTTGCTAACTTCGCGGAATTCTTTGCCGTGGTCATGGGCAAACTCGTGGTTGATACCTATCAGCAGTTCGGCATTCACCGGGTGGCTGCAATTCTTGAACGTTTCCCTGCAAGTGCACGGGCCCAGGGCCAGACCGTTCGAGGCCTCGATGACAGCGTAGGCTTCGTCCAGGTTGAGGACGTATGCCGAGCTCATGTTGCCGCCCCACAGGTTGGCGATGCGGCGCACCAGCCCTCCTATGACGGGTATGCGGGTCCATCTTGCGAAAAATATATAGCCCTTCAGAACCAAAGGCCGGTTGCGGTTGTAGAGTTTCAGCGTGTGGTGCATAGATTATTATAGAACCTTGTTTGTCTTCTTGTCATTGGGAGGAGGGCTTTGTTATCAATTACGTTTTTTTCATGCTGGAGGGGCATCCGGCATCCAGAATAAATCGGGGTGCGAGGTTTTCCGGTCCGCAGGGGGCGGCAGAAACAAAAAAGGCCGCTGATAAAGCGGCCTTTTTTACTCGTATAGCCCGGTTAAAATACGGTCGGGATGCCTTTGCCTGCATCGTCGATGCTCTGGAGTTTCACGCGTACTTCTTCCTGACGAAGTTTGATGATAGGTACGAGGTCGGTAGATTTGTTGTAGTAGGAACGCACGATCTCGACATCGCTCAGTTCGGAAAGGATCAATATGATATCGAGCGCCTTACCGACCGGGTAGTCGCCGTTTCGCAGAACTGCGTTAGGGGCAAGGTCCTTGAGCCAGTCCCCCAGTTCCTTTACCAGGTCCATATTTATCTCGCGGGGCGGGGCTGAGATGAGGTACATGGCACGCCCGGCGTCGTTGGCGCGGCACTTGGCGGAAAGGTCCGAGATGGCCGCGTCCATGGCCTGAATGCCTTTGTGGGTCTCGGAACTCTTATGACGGAAATCCGTAGAGCCCATTTTGATTCCGCCGAGTTTGGCTGAACCCCGCCCGAGGACAGTCCAGCCGCTGAGGGTCTGGATGATGTCGCCGGCGTCGAGGGTTTTAGAGCCGACGCGCTGGGATTTCTTTTCTTCCCCGGCGCAAAGCAAGTCGTAGAAAGGCTCGGCTATCATGGCGTTTATCTGGTCCAGGTTGAACTGCATCGAATAGCCTTTTTTGACATAGCGCTGGTTGTCCACCAGTATCACGGCGTCGGCTACGGAGTAAACGCTTTTGAGGCAAACGGCGGAATTGTAGATGGTTCGTTCTTCGTTTTCCTGTTCGTGGTCGAAGGGGAGTACCGCCATGGCGTAAACCGGCTTGTCAGCATATCGGTCTTTAACATGTTGAACCAATATTGGCAGGGAACCAGACCCCGTGCCTCCTCCGGTGCTGGCAATCAGCAAGAAAGCGTCGGTTTCGTAAAAATTCTTGGAGGATCTGAGCGCGTCGACGACCTTGTCGGCATCCTCGCGAGCGATCTCCGCCCCGATTTCATTGATTTTACCTACTCCATGACCCCCGGTCTTGCGCCCCCCGATAAGGATGCGGTGCTGGAAGTCACTCTTGATGGTGCGAAGCCCCGACAGGTCGGTGGCATCGGTATTCACCGCAAAAACACCCGGGCAGATTTCGGTTTTGCGCTGGCTGATGGCCTGTTTATTCAGGCGGGCGAACTCGTCAGCGATGCGGCTGCCGCACTGTCCGAGGCCGATTACCACTAACTTCATCTTCTTCCTCCAAACGTGTTCGATAAGACGGATAATTCTATCTTTTAGGGAAGAGGGGTGTCAACCGGAATCTACGTTTGTCATTGCGCTTGTAACCGCGTTAATAGGGCGAATCCGCCTGTGCGGACGTCACAATTCCCTGCCTCACCCTCATTGATCGACAGACGATTGTTGTCCGCCCGAGCTAATATTGATTGTCATCCCGGTGAGATAGCCGGGATCCAGAGTCGATTCCGCTCCTCGTGCCTGCCCGCAGACCCGGGCCTCGGGCTGTTCCCCGTGGCCTCGGGATGTTCCTCCGAGGTTCTCGCACTCGAGGCTCGAGGAATCCATAATCTGCGTATGTCATTGCGAACGAGCCTGAGCGAAGTGCGGCAATCTCGTGCCCCCCAACTCCCCAGGGTGTCATCCCGGCCCGCGCGCCGTGATCCAGGATAAGGGGTCGGGGCGTCCTCCCAAATCCGGATTAAAACCCTTTTTGTGCTACGAACGCTGTGAGGTCGCCGAGGCGGCAGGAATAGCCCCATTCGTTGTCATACCAGGCCAATATTTTCACCATGTTCCCCCCGATGACCATCGTCGAGATGGAATCGAGGATGGAGCTGTGGAAGTTCCCTTTGAAGTCGCTGGAGACGAGCTCCTCGGTGCAATATTCGAGGATGCCGCGCATGGGGCCTTCGGCAGCGGCTTTAAAGGCTTTGTTTACTTCTTCGACGGTGACATTTTGTCCGACTTCGGCCACCAGGTCCACCAGTGAAACGGTGGCGGTAGGGACGCGGAAAGCGATGCCGTGCATCTTGCCTTCGAGTTCGGGAAGCACCTGCCCTATGGCATAGGCGGCACCGGTAGATGTCGGCACGATGTTTTCGCAGGCGGCGCGGGCGCGGCGGAGGTCTTTGTGAGCTGTGTCCTGCAGTTTCTGATCGCCAGTGTAGGCATGTACGGTGCTCATCATGGCTTTCTGTATGCGGAAATTGTCGTTCAGGACCCTGGCGACTGGCGCAAGGGCATTGGTGGTGCATGAGGCATTTGAGATGATGTGGTGTTTTTTAGCGTCGTATTTATCCTGGTTGACCCCCAGAACGATTGTGATATCGTCTTTTTTGGCGGGGGCTGAGATGATGACCTTTTTGGCGCCGGCCTGGATATGCGCAGCGGCCTTTTGTCCATCCGTGAAAAGCCCGGTGGATTCGATAACGATGTCTACGCCCTCATCTTTCCAGGGGATCATTGCGGGGTCCTTTTGTGCGAACACCTTGATGTGCGCCCCATCGATGCTGATGACGTTTTCGCCCGAGGTCACGGTGCCGCTGTAAGGCCCGTAGGTGGTGTCCCATTTGAAGAGGTGTGCGTTGGTTTTTGTATCCGTGAGGTCGTTGATGGCCACGACCTGGATCTCGCCTGCGTGATATTTATTGATGGTACGGAGTGTCAGGCGACCTATGCGCCCGAAGCCGTTGATGCCGACCCTGATTGCCATGTTTTCGCCTCCTGATTATTTATTTGTTTTAACGGACGCTCTTGCCCGTTGAAGACTTTTTGGCTTTTATCTGTCCGAGCATGTCCGTGAAAGCTTCTAGCCTGGTTTTCACGTGCTGGGTGAGCTTGAAATCCGTGTTTCCCTCTATCGTCAGGATAGGGAGACCGAGGTTGTTTCTCAGGACGATATCCCCTATGCCTCGGTGGCAAAAGGCCTGAACATAATGGATTATACCGTCGATCTCTCTGGTTGCCGTTTCTTTTGTGATATCTTCCATTCGGTATTCGAGCGGGTACGGATACGTATAGAGCGAATATTGTTCCGCGAGCGAATCCACGGGATTTATCATCGCGAACTGGCGCTGGATCTCATTATATACCACCCGCGCGCCGTTTTGCTCCAGGTAAGGGTACAATTCTTTGGCAAAAACCGGCGGGACGCCGATGAATGCGAGCCTAAGTTCTTCGGGTGGGAGTTGGGGTCGGGAGCGAAATTCGGAGGCGTATCCGTTCACGTCCGAGCAGAACTTGTCGATATCCTGATTGAAATCCGAACTCGAAACCAGCCAGTAGTGGTTTTCGAAGCCGCCGGCCCGGTTTTCCTGCCAGGTGAGGCGGTCGATCTCCCCGAGTTTTTTACGGCACGGTTCGAGGGATCGCCTGACCTTTTCTGCTTCGACCATGGTTGTTCCCAAACGGGCGGCAAGAGATTCAAGGGCGATCTGCATCTTGTCGACGTCAGGGGTTTCAGGGAATGCGAAGGAGATGGTTTTGATGCCGCGCAGTTTGAGCACTTCCATCAGCATGGTGGTGTTGGAGCAGTCTCCTGTGGTGACGCAGATGACGGAATCCAGTTTCTGCTCCAGACAGACGCTGTAGATGCCTTTTATCCAGGCGCAGGTATTCAGCGGGAAACCGGCGCGTTCGGCCTTCCGGACCAACCGCTCGGGGTCGGTGTCGGTGATAAAAACGTTGTTCAGATCTACGGGAATGAAACCCGCGGCCAGCAGGACCTCTATCGGAACGGTGGTGGTTATGCCTATTCTTTTCAAACGTCGCCCCGATTATTTTTTGTCATTCCCGCATCGGCCAATATCATTTCGACCCTATAAAAAGGAAAAGGGGTCCTTACATTACATAACGAGTTGCTTATTTTACCCATCCCGTATTTCACGGGGTCTATTGTACCAAAAATGACATCCGCTTATAACTCTACGGTTGTCACCCCTGCGCGTACATCCGGGATCCAAAGTATCGGGTCTTGGGCGGTTATGACGTCTGGATTGTCGGGTCGAGCTCGACAATGACGGATGGTGCGAAGGTGGCGGTCATCCGCTAATCCCCTCCCACAAATCTTTCCAATCAGGATTGTTATCTTCGATTAACGCTAGCTTACGTTTTCTCGTCCACTTTTTAATGCGTTTTTCAGAATTCATGGCTAAATCGATATTGCTTGTTTCTCCAAAATATACAAGTGAGTGGAGTTGGTAGCGTTTCGTGAAGCCCTTGATCGCATCGGTTCGATGCTCGAAAACTCTACGGATCAGGTCGTTTGTTACACCTGTGTATAGAGTCCCATTACGTTTATTGGTCATGATGTAAACGTAATAGTTCGTTTCTTGGTCGATGCTCATGTCACGCAATGTTAAGGCGTCTGGATTGTCGGGTCAAGCCCGATCCACCTAGGCGGGACAGGGGATGGGGTGGGGTGTGTCATCCCGGGCGGCGACCCGGGATCCAGAATCTCGTTTACCCTGGATTGTCGGAGCGAGTCCGACAATGACGAGGGTATGGGGCAGGGTCATCCCGACCCACGAGTCGGGCCTCGGGATGTTCCCCGAGGTACTTGTCCTCGAGGCTCGAGGAATCCACTCTTATTTCTTAGTCGAGCGCAGCCACGGCAATTAACAAATATCCTCGTTCATTCTCGTCGTTTTATATTGAAGGGTTCGCCCCCGCCAACCGCCCCTCGTGGATGGAAGCCGATGAAGACAGTCCTGCACTGTTTGGAATATCGCCCGAGTACAGG
>CAZMDI010000107.1:0-5248 GCA_964564995.1 uncultured Dehalococcoidales bacterium | reverse complement strand
CGCCCACTGCACCGAATAAAACCGCGTCGGACCATCTGGCAAGTTTGAGGGTTTCCGTCGGCAACGCCGAACCGGTTTTATCTATGGCGATGCCTCCGATGAGACCGCTTCTGATATCGAAATCGTGCCCGAATATTGAACCGGTTGCTTTCAGAACCTTGACCGCCTGGGCGACGACTTCAGGGCCTATCCCGTCACCTGAGAGCTGGGCTATTTTGAATTTCAAGAGGCCCTCCGCTCGATCTTTTTCTTGGTATATTCGACAAGCCCCCCGGACGAGATTATGTCAGCCATGAATTTCGGGTATGGCTTGGCTTTGAATATTTTGCCCTTGGTAATGTTGCTGATAGTCCCCGATTCCAGAGATATCTGGAGTACGTCGCCGGCGTCCGTGTTGTCGACTGTTTCGGGCGATTCCAGCAATGGTAGGCCGATGTTTATCGCGTTACGAAAGAATATGCGGGCGAAACTTTTAGCCACCACCACCGAAACCCCGGCTGCCTTGATCGCAATGGGAGCGTGTTCCCGTGAAGATCCGCAGCCGAAATTGGTCGTAGCGACGATCATGTCGCCCGGGCTTACCTTGCCCACGAAATCCAGATCGATGTCTTCCATGCAGTGTTTCGCAAGGTCAGAGGGTTCCGAAACGTTAAGATACCTCGCGGGTATAATGGCATCGGTATCGACATTCGAGCCGTATTTAAACACTTTTCCTATCAACATTTCATTCACGTCCCCCATGGTCGTTCTAACGTCCATTAGTCCTTCGGCTCTTTTGGTTCTTTCCTAAGCATAAACTTGATGGCCGATGCCCCGCCGCCTATTGCGATGACCTTGCCTTTAAGCAGGTTAGTGTACTCAGTGATCTCTGTTTGTATCCGCTCTATGGTTTCGTTGATATTTTCTTCAGAAACTTCTTTACTTTCCTGGACCACGATCCATATGCGCCCGCTGGGTTTGATCTGTTTTTCGAGGTGCACAGTGACGTCCTTCATGTCGTCTTGCGGTCGCACCCAGTAGATTATGCTGTCGCAATCGTCCTCTGCCCAATCAATCAGCAGCTTCAGATCTCCTTTCATGAAGGGGGCCAGCAGATCCTTGGGTGCGTGAAATAGGCATACTTTGCTGTCGGGTTTTACCGATAGTTTTACCCGAAGGCTTTCTTCTTCCATTTCGCCCGCTTTCGCAGGGTCCTTGGGTTCTATTTTCCACCGGGTCAGTATTTTACGGATATTGCACATGTTGGTTTAAACCTCTTCGGGATGAGCGATTCGGCCCAGCACAGCTGACGCAGCCGCTACCGCGGGATTAGAAAGGTAAACCTCGGATTTGGGACTCCCCATTCGTCCGACGAAGTTACGGTTGGTGGTCGAAATTGCACGTTCTCCTGCGGCCAGGATGCCCATGTGCCCGCCGAGGCACGGCCCGCATGTAGGTGTACTGACGGCACATCCCGAGCGGATGAACGTTTCGACAAGGCCTTCAGCCATCGCGTCCAGGTAAACCTGCTGTGAACCGGGGATAACGATGCACCTGACGTAGGGGGCAACTTTGCGCTCTTTGATAACCGAAGCCGCTAATCTCAAATCTTCCAGCCTGCCGTTGGTGCAGGAACCGATTATCACCTGATCAATTTTCACACCTGAAAGTGCACTGACAGGTTTGACGTTGGAAGGCAGGTGTGGAGCGGCCACCTGGGGTTCCATCTTGGAAGTGTCATATTCGGTAACACTGGCACATTCGGATTCAGGACCAAGTTGATGCACGCTGTACGGCCTTTTTGCTCGGGATGAAACATACTCGAGCGTCTTCCCGTCCGTCTGGCACATGCCTGCTTTGCCGCCGGCCTCGATTGCCATGTTGGACATGGTGAAACGCCCGTCCATCGAAAGATTGTCGATGGCTTCCCCCGTAAATTCCATGGCCGCATATAGCGCGCCGTCAACCCCTATCTGTCCGATGGTGTATAGGATGAGATCTTTGCCGCCGACCCACTTGACTGGCTTCCCGTGGTAAACGAAGCGCATGGTGGGCGGGACTTTCATCCAGATCTCGCCGGTAGCCATGGCAGTGGCGATGTCGGTCGAACCCATTCCGGTGGCGAATGCCCCAAGCGCGCCGTAGGTGCAGGTGTGCGAGTCCGCCCCAATAATAACGTCCCCTGGAAGAGCCAACCCCTGCTCATGCAGCAGGACATGTTCGATTCCCATCTGGCCGCATTCGAAATAGATTACTCCCTGTTCCTGTGCGAACGCACGCAGCATCTTCGCCTGCTCTGCGGAAGCGATGTCCTTGTTGGGAACGAAATGGTCCGGCACCATCACGATCTTTTTGGGGTCGAATACTTTCTTCACGCCGAGCTTGCGGAACTCTTTTATCGCGATGGGCGCCGTGATGTCGTTCGACAGTATAAGGTCGGGTTTGACATTGATGAAGTCTCCCGTGCTGAGTGATTTTTTATCGCAATGAGCGGCAAGTATCTTTTCTGCTAAAGTCATATGTTACCCCGTTCCTGTTTGGATTATTTTTATGCTGAGCAAACGTTGTCCTGCGGGGCCTCTTTTCTTGAGGAAAGTAACCGGTTAAGAGCGTTCATGTACGCTTTTGCGCTCGCTACTACGATGTCGGGGTCCGAGCCACGCCCTGTGTAGCTCACCCCGTCGCTCTCGATTCGTATCAGGACCTCTCCTATGGCGTCTATCCCTTCGGTGATAGAATTCACCGTGAATTCAGTCAACACGTTGGACACTTTGACCAAACGGTTAATGGCTTTGTAAGTCGCGTCGATGGGGCCTGTACCGAGGGCGGCGTCTGCCATCTCTTTGCCGTCGGGGCCGATAAGCTTCACGGCCGCCGTGGGGATGCCCCGGTCGCCGCAGGTAACCTGAATACGTTCCAGGTGATAATATTCCGTCACTGTCCGTTGGTCTTCGGCCATCAGGGATTCGATATCACGGTCCGTAACATCTTTCTTTTTGTCGGCCAGTTCCTTAAAAGCGGTGAATACACGCTCCAGTTCTTTCTCGGATAAGCTGAAACCCAGCTCCGCCAGGCGTTCCTTGAAGGCATGTCTCCCGCTCAGTTTACCCATCACCAGGGAAGATGCCGGTACGCCAACGGCCTTCGGGTCGATTATCTCATAGGTGCTGGAAAGCTTAATCACGCCGTCCTGGTGTATACCGGATTGGTGTCGAAATGCGTTGGCGCCGACGATAGCCTTATTAGGCTGGACCGGAAAGCCTGTAAGTTCACTCACCAGACGGCTGGCGCGGTAAATCTGCTTCGTTTTTATACCGGTAGTAAGGCCGAACTGGTCGGAACGTACCGCAATGGCCATGACTACTTCTTCGAGCGATGCGTTACCTGCGCGTTCGCCGATGCCGTTTATGGTGCACTCTACCTGCCGGGCCCCGCATTGAACGGCCTGCAGGCTGTTTGCCACCGCAAGGCCGAGGTCGTTATGGCAGTGTACACTCACGATGGCTTTCTCGATATTGCCGACTTTAGAGAAGATATTCCTGATGAAACCACCAAATTCTACTGGGATAGCATAACCCACGGTATCGGGGATGTTGACCGTACTGGCCCCGGCAGTGATGACGTCAGTTAGCATCCGGTAGATGAAATCAGGATCTGCGCGGGTCGAATCCATCGGCGAAAACTCGATGTTCGAGGTGTATTTACGCGCATGTTCTATGGCTGAGATCGCCATCTCGTGTACTTGCTCTCGGCTCTTCTTCAATTGGTGCGCCATGTGGATATCGGAGGCTGAAAGAAAAATATGTATGCGCGGATCGGCGGCGTCTTTAACGGCTTCCCAGGCAGCGTCTATATCACCTTTGACGGCGCGGGCAAAACCGCAGATGGAGCATCCCCGGATCTCCCGGGCGATGCGTCCCACTGCTTCGAAGTCGCCACGGCTGGTTACGGGGAAGCCGGCTTCTATGATGTCGACACCCATGCGCTCCAGTTGGCGGGCTATCTCAAGTTTTTCCTGAACGTTGAGGGAGCTGCCGGCGGCCTGCTCCCCGTCTCTTAATGTCGTATCGAATATTATGACCTTATCCATAAGTCACTCCTGTAGAACCCCTTCCTTATTTTTGCGCGGGCCGGAGACCCCTCTCTCATAGAGAGGGGTAAATAAGGACGAGTCTGTCTCGGCCTACCGGCGCGTAAAAACACCGGGGCTGAAGGCGACCTCTGGTATAAGAGTCAGGTTTATGCAAATCAGTACTGCTTACTTGGATTCTTTCAGCCAGGGCATCATTTCGCGAAGCTCCGAACCAACTTCTTCGATGAGATGTTCGCTTTCCATCCTCTTGAGGGCGTTGTAGACAGGGCGTCCAGCCTGGTTTTCGAGGATCCACTCGCGGGCAAAACGCCCGTCCTGGATTTCGGCGAGTATCTCGCCCATCTCGTCGTAAACTGCATCGGTGACGATGCGAGGGCCGCGGGTATAATCGCCGTATTTTGCAGTTTCAGAAATCGAATTGCGCATATAGGCAATGCCACCCTTGTAGATGAGGTCTACGATGAGCTTGAGCTCATGAAGGCACTCGAAGTACGCGACTTCGGGCTGGTATCCAGCCTCAACCAGTGTCTCGAATCCGGCTTTGATCAAGGAAGTGGCGCCGCCGCATAGTACTGCTTGCTCACCAAAAAGGTCTGTTTCGGTTTCTTCGGCAAAGGTAGTCTCCAGAATGCCGGCTCGGCTTGAACCCATGCCCTTGGCGTAGGCTAATGCGATCTCCAGGGCTTTGCCTGAAGAGTTCTGCTCAACCGCCACAAGCGCGGGAACGCCATTGCCCTGGACGTATACTTCGCGTACCATCTGACCGGGGGCCTTGGGCGCAATCATAACGACATCCACATCTTTCGGCGGGACAATCTGCCCGTAATGGATGTTGAAGCCGTGAGCGAATTGCAGCACTTTGCCGGCACTTAGTCCGCCAACGATGTCGTCCCTGTAAATCTTGGCTTGATAGGTGTCGGGTGCAAGCATAACTATGATGTCAGCCTTTTTGGCGAGTTCGCCGGCTGCCATCGGTGTGAAGCCATCCGCTTCGGCTTTTTTCCAGGCAGCGCCGTCTTTGACCTCGGCGACTATAACCTTGAGACCGCTGTCACGAAGATTTAGCGCTTGGGCACGTCCCTGGCTTCCGTATCCCACGATACCGATCACTTTGTTTTTGATAATCTCCAGGTTGCAGTCTTTGTCATAATATATGATTGCCAAATTACACACTCC
>CAZMDI010000106.1:0-5275 GCA_964564995.1 uncultured Dehalococcoidales bacterium | reverse complement strand
TCGTTTGAAAGAGATTCAGCGTAAGCACGCTGTTTGCGCCCTTCCCTTACCGACATGCCTATCATAATGGACAAAAGCGTAATGAGCCCAACCCAGAAAACGTAAGCGGCCATGTCAAAACTCATTCCCAACACCCGCACCCTGTAGATCCATGCACCGGACAGGCCGAAGATAAAGAAGAAACCTGTAAGCAGGCTGCCAGGAAGACTGAAACGCACGGCCCCTTCGATAACCACAAGCGCGAAGATAGCGTAAACGATGGCCGATGGCTGCCGTATAAAGAGAAGCATTAACCCCCATGAAACCAGCCCGTCTACAGAGAGCATACCCAGACTTAACATGGTCTGCTGTTTCAGGGAGCCTATTTTACGATAGATGTACCAGTCGAACACGCTGGCCAGCGCCAAGCTGACAGAAAGGCCGATGATGGCCGTGACGGGCAAACCCCTGTAAACGAGAGCCATAAGCACCACCGCGACGACATACAGCCAGCGGTGATAAATGAAGATGCGTTCCAGCCTGCGGGCTTCGCGGAGACCCAGGCCTTCTTTAGTCTGCACTTTTACATCCCTCGTCTGTGTAACCACGCCTCAATTTTACTCCTTCGCCGGCCCCGGCGCATTTATACACTGAAATTATTTGGGATCCGGTTCAAAAGCAAATATGAAATGTAATGTTTTTTTAACTAATCTACAAGAAATTTTATGATTTCTTCATAACACCAAGTATATGCTGGATGAATAAAACCGAAAATAGCTTAACCGGGAGCAAACATGATTCAGCCAATAGCGTTTTCCGGAGCACAGACATCTGAGGAAAAGAACGAGAGAATAATGGACGAGGTGGACCGGCTACTTGTTGAGATGAAAGATATTATAGGGTAGATCAGAAAGCAGCTAGAAACATAGCCCGTCCGATCAAGCTAACGGTCCGCGAGAAAACTGAGAGTTGATAAGTCCGGAGTTTGTTTGGACAGCAGTAAATAACAGATGAGGCGAATGAAATGGCTAACTGGAAATTGAAGTGCTGCCCCAGATGCAACGGCGATGTGTTTCTGGATACTGAGGAAAACGACTGCTTCGCGCATTGTCTGCAGTGCGGATTTACAGGGATAAAAAAACCGATAGATCCATCCGAGCTGAACCTGCCTGTAGGACGACCGATGCGAACGTCAAAGCGCTCACACCCGAAGAAGTACGCAAGGGCGCAGTAGTATCCAAATTTTGCAAATATTGCGAAAGGGACGCCCACCAGATCCGCAACCAATATCCGTCTTTTAGTCTCATGAGATAGTTTGTAAAGAGGCTAAAGTTCAGCGTCAGATTTAAAAGAAGCAACTATTCCTCCACTATCCAATACGACCTCTTGAAAAGTATGACATGCGCAGCGGGGCATGTATCAGCAGGGATTACCTGAACGCCATGTTCCCGACGTCGATTGATTTCAAAACAGAACGGTTCAACGTGTATGATCTGGAGTCGGACGACGCAGCCGGCCCATATGGTGCGCACGGCATCGCCGAACCCTGCGTCACCAATTATTCCTGCATCATATGTGCGATATTTAACGCAACCGGTGCATGGGTGAATACTGACCAAGGCCCATGCACGCCGAATAAGCTTCTTAAGGCAATAGGAAAGGCCTGAAGAGCCGGTAGGTTTTCACACTAAATTCTGCTATAGTAAATCCCGCTGATCGATTCTTGCAATTTGAAGAAGTTCGCAATCTACTTTTAAAGGTGAATAATATGCCGACCTATAAAACAACCTGGTTAGATTACACTCTTCCTACGGGGGAAGATTTCGGCGTGGCTATCTGCGGCTACAGGGGCAGCATACGGCATATGACTTTCGGGAGTGACGTTGTTCGCCGGATGTTTGTAACATCAGAGATCGTCGACAAGGAATGCAATGTATCGCAACACTGTCTTGATCTGGAATGCCCACTCAATCACACCCAAAGAGACCATATCATGCATATGCTGGACATGGCCGAAGACGAGAAACTGGATGAAGAAACCGCTGAAAAGTGGGGAACCGGCAGCGCCATCGATGGCATGCTTAAATTTATCAATAACATCAGCCAGGGTATTCCAGGGGAACTAAAAAAACAGAATTTGATTCAATAACATTCAAATAACTCTCATCTTTCCAGCTTCCAAATTATCGCTTAACGCGAATACCCTCGTTGGGGATGCTTTCTCACCGGTATCATGTACCGTGAACAGACATCTTATCCCTAATTACCCCTAAAGCCTGTTCGCTGAACTATTGTCCAAATATTATCTTCTTGTTTTACATCGTTAATGCGCCTGCGTAGGACTATCCCTACAAACTCATGCGACAAATATGGATATACAACGACTGTATTATGGTGTATACATTCATGGACAGAAGTGCTGAATAATCATACATATTTGATGTCACAGCCAATGAGCACAATCAGGCTCAATCCGATTAAATCGCCGTCCGGTATTCAGAAAGGAACTTACGAAATATATCTCTTTCCAGCGCAGGCCTTACCGGGGGAAATCAGGGTGACAGGGCTATGCCAGCCCTGTCTTAAATCGTTAGCCTCCCCCTCCCGTGTGCGGTGCCCTGGGTGTAATCGGGCGAGCGGTAGGGCCTGTTTTTTTTATACCAGTTGTCCATCGCCGGGATAAAGTAATGCTTGAAAAGGGATTTAAAACGTTTAGGGTTTCGACTTTTTCCAGACGACAATTCCTGAAGAAAACGACGATAGTCGCCGCCGGCATGGCAATTTCGTCAATCGCAATCTCAGCTGGTTGCAAAAATGCCGGGGTAAATACCTTAAACCCTCCTGAAAACACTACCTCCAACCCACCAGATTCAACATCAGCCCTTACGAACCCAGCCACCACAAATTCAACTATCACGACATCATCCACGATAACTACAGCGGCACTTCCAACAACATCGACAACAACAACTTCTTCAACAACAGGTTTGCCTATAACGAGTTACGCCTACACACCTCCCACCTCACTGCCGCCTCTCCTGAGTGTATTGAATAGCCCATGCGTAGTGGCTGCCGACCGTTCTTATACACTCGACCATCTCTGGATCAAAATCCTATCCTCAAACGTGGTAGTGCTCGGAGCAACCACAACTTTGGTCGAGATTTTGTTTGAGCCATACAAGATCATCCTCGATAAAGCAACCAGTGCTATAAACCGCTCCGAGGCATTTGGCACCATCGAAGGTTACAAGATGGCCGCCGATCTGCTTAGTCCCGTCAGCGGAAAAATCCTGCAGATCAATGATTCGCTTATCAAGGCCTCAAATGAAGGTAAAACGCTGGACGCGCTGAGAAATGACCCCTATAACAGCGGTTGGCTGACAGTCATCCTGCTCAGCAAACCGGCGGAACTTGATTCACTGAATACCGCGCAAGCCTACCGGGACTCTATCGCCAAGGTCGGAGACATCTGAAACCACATTCATAAGAGGTCATTGATTACTGCAATCAAATAATCAAAATAATGATTTTAATAAGGAGGTGCCGGAAGAATAATTGCTAATCCAATCCCGGGTTATTAATTAAGAAGGAGGCTTTTGTCCGAAATATGTCCGAAGAGAAAATAATAAAAAATGGAGTTTCCCGAAGAGAGTTTCTTAAAGACGCCAGCCTTTTCGTCGGTGGAACGGCTGTCGGCTCGATGGCAATACTTAGCTCATGCTCAAAAACCACTACTGAAACAGTCCCCGGCGTTACGGCCCCTGCTGTTACCGTTACCGTTACCCAGCCCCCCGTGACCAAGATTACCGAGGTCGCACCTGCCGGGTCCTTGACCCTGAACATCAACGGCAAGGACTACCCTTTGATCGGTATTAAAGACAACTGGAGTCTGGCTTACGTAATCAGGGAAAAGCTCGGGTTGACCGGAACCAAACGCGGTTGCGATACGGGCGACTGCGGGGTTTGTTCGTTGATCATGGAAGGCAGGCCAGTCCTCTCCTGCATGGTTCTCGCCTGTGAAGCAGCCGGCAAACCCATACTGACGATTGAAAGTATGGCCAAGGCCGACAATATCCTGCATCCTATTCAACAGGCCTTCGTAAATTTTGACGCGCTCCAATGCGGCTGGTGCACTCCGGGTGCCGTAATGACCACCAAGGCACTTCTGGATGTAAATCCCAAAGCGACTGAAGCGGATATCAGGGAAGCACTCGCCGGATGCCTGTGTCGATGTGGCACCTACCAGAATGTCAGGAAAGCAGTGCTTTCTCTAACCAAGTAGGAGGATAAATTAGATATGTACGAGAATATAAACTACAAAAACCAATTTTCGGGTGAGTTGTACCCGCAATCTATCTATCACAACCTCCCCTCCTCCCAGTTGAAAGTTGTCGGCAAAACGGACATTTTGCGCCTCGACGCAGTCCCAAAGGTAACCGGTAAAATCAAATTTGCCGCCGATATCATGCTGCCTGGCAAAACCTATCTTAAATTTGCTCTATGTCCCTATTCTCACGCCAAAATAACCAGCATCGATACATCCAAAGCTAAAGCGCTGCCAGGGGTTCTGATGGTACTCACCCATGCCGACATCCCTGACCTCGTCGACACCGCCCCTTACGAGTTTATCCTGGACGACGAATGCTGGCATGACGGCGACGAATACGCTGCGGTCGTAGCCGAAGAAGAAGATATCGCCGAGAACGCCATCTCACTTCTGGATGTAAAATGGAACGTTCTTCCTTTCGTGCTCTTCCCCGAGGATGCCATCAAAGCCGGGGCACCCATACTTCACGGGGACACCAACATTACGGGCACTAACACCTTCGACCGCGGTAACGTGGAAACGGGCTATTCCCAGTCAGACATCATCGTCGGTCCCCTCTCCTATGGAGCCACTCAGCCCACATGGACAGAAGACTGCGATACAGCAGACTTCGAGGGAGACTCTCATACCGCTTACTGGGACGGCGAGCGCATGGTAGTCTGGACCTATGAAAAAGGCAGATATGCGCCTCACCGGACTATCGCCGCGGCCTTGAAGCTTAAATTCAATGATGTTTCCGTTCCACCCTGCGCTTCCGGAGCTGTCCAGGGCGGCAACCGAGGCGGCAACTATAAAGGCGGCGTCCTTGCGGCTTACTGCGCCAAGAAACTCGGCAGGCCGGTCGTTAACCGGTACGACATGTTCCAACAAATTGCCGGCAAGGGCAACCAGAAGACGGTGCGCCTTACGCAAAAAGCAGGCATCAAGAAAGACGGCACGCTCGTTTCATACAGTATGTCCAACCTGTTC
>CAZMDI010000105.1:0-5280 GCA_964564995.1 uncultured Dehalococcoidales bacterium | reverse complement strand
TATTTCAACCGAGGATCCGATATGCCATCCATCGCCGATGGACGTCGACGGGCGTATCACGCAGTTCGGGCCGATATCGCAGTCTTTTCCAATAATTCCAGGCCCCTGGATGTAACACCCTGATCGTATTCGAGTGCCTTTCCCAACCGTGCACGGACCTTCGATCGACACATTGTTTTCGATAGTACCTTCGTTGAAACCTCCGTTGGGTATATATAGACTATTGGCATCCAGAAGGTCCCACGGATAGGTCATATTCAGCCATGTTTCCAGTTTTTGATAACTGATCTTTTGGCCGCAATCGATCAAGCTTTGAAGTGAGTCAGTCAATTCAAATTCACCCCTCACAGAAATGGCTGTTGCGGTAATCGATTCGAATATCGCTGGAGTGAGCCGGTAAAAACCAGCGTTAACAAGACGGGTAGGCGGGAACTTGGACTTCTCATGGATACGGATGACATTCCCGTCGCTGACTTCGACCACCCCTGATCCCTCCACATCATCAACTTCTATTCCTGCCATGGCCATTCCTGGGCCGCTGGCCAAGCGGGCAAGCTCATCCCGGCTGGTTAAAACATCGCCGTTCATCACCAGAAACGTATCATCTATGAGGTCCCTTACTTTTCCAAGAGCGTCAGCGGTCCCTCTGGGATCCCGCTGGAATCTGTACTCAATCCGCACTCCCCATCTTGCACCGTCTCCAAAATATTCTCTGACCTGGTCATCGCGGTACCCGACTATGAATACAAAATCCGCTACTCCGGCGGCCTCAGCGGCAATCACCAGATGCTCTATCAGGGGCTTGTTCGCTATCCTGAGCATCACTTTGGGACGGCTATAAGTCAACGGACGCATCCGGTTGCCTTCGCCTGCAGCCAGGATAACTGCTTTCATGATCCAGTTGACTCCAACATTAATATTTCTGCCTGTTTAAAAAGCGCATCCATTCGGAGTTCGGTTTTGGCTTCGACAGTCATCCGCGTTATCGGCTCTGTGCCCGAACGGCGAACTAAAATCCACCCATCCTCAAGGTTGAACTTAAGGCCATCGATTCGTTGGATGGAAATGGGGTCAAGTTTTGCGGACATAACGGTTTCAAATCTCTCAAGGTTGATACTGCACTTGACGCTCACGCGCCGGATTGGATAATGCTCGGATGCGTCTACCAGATCAGAGAGCTTTCGACGGCTGACGATTTCAACAAGCATCGCCGCTGCGTAAATGCCGTCTGGACAAAAGGAACTCTCAGGGAATATCCACGCACCCGATGGTTCTCCTCCAAAATCTCCTTCGGCTCTGAGTGCTTCTGACACGTTGTTGTCTCCAACTCCGGTCCTTATAACCTGAACCCCAAGATTGTCTACCGTCATTGAACTGTCGATCGTGGTAATTATTTTCGTAGCGCCAATTTCTCTGGCAAAAATAGAAAGTAAAGTATCTCCGCAGACAAACCTGCCTCGATCGTCCACAGCCATGACACGGTCCGCGTCGCCATCATGTGCCAGACCCAGATCAGCGCCGAATTCCACAACAGCCCGTTTTAAATTGTCCAGGTTGTTTTCTACTGGTTCAGAGGGACGTGGGAAAAATCCAGTCTGAATACCGTTTATCACGTGGACCCGGCAACCTATAGTTTCAAGCATTTCGGGAGTGATTGAAGTAGCTGCACCTCCGCCGCAGTCAACTACCACGTTCAGGGGGTAATGGGATTTAAATCTCCTGCGGATGTGGGCTATGTGGTCTCGGACAGCGGTCCGATCATATTCAAGAGGTTGAAAGTATTCCCAGGAAACGGTTGATACTGTATTGCTTCCGATGCAATCTTCAACCTGGTGTTGTTGATCCAAACCAAACGGTGAGCCGTCGGGGTTCAACATCTTCAAGCCGTTGTATTCCGGCGGATTGTGTGAAGCTGTCACCATGACTGCGCAATCATAATTTTTTGCCGCCACAGCCAGGGTCGGAGTCGGTAAAATCCCGGCGTCGCTGGGACGAGCCCCCGCCGCCATCAAACCACCCAGCAAAGCGCTCTTTATCGAAGGGCTCGATGTCCTGGTATCCGACCCGACAATTACCCTTCGGTATCGCTTTCCCAAGCTCAACCCTACACTAAGAGCAATCCCCAATAGAGAGGAATCTGCCAGCGCCCTTATCCCTGAAGTGCCAAATAGACGCATGTTGGTAATTCTATAAGCTGCCCTGTTGGAAGTCAATGAATCTGGGAGGATATGATTAACTCAGGCTCACTTTATTTTCAGTGAAGCGACAGTGTTTATACATTTTCAATCAATCAGTCCTGTTGATTCCAACGATAGGCGTACCGGCTTTCTCAAGGAGGTAGGAATTGAATTCGAGAGCCTCCGCGTCATGATTCCGCCCGGAAATTGAGACCACCGTACAACGTTCGTTTGTTTTGGATTTCACCGCAGCCAGCGCCAGGCTGCAAGCATGGAACCTGGCGCTGGCGCTGAGGCTATCGTATTCGATTCCAAGTATTTCGGCCAACACCGCAGAGGGCCCTTTCGAGATTCTTCTTAAGCGTGTCAGATTGGATCGAAGACGGCGCATATCTGGTGAATTGAGATATCTCTGCGGATTACCGGTAATCCTGATAAGTTTTAAAAGTTGCATCATATGCACAACAAGTTGCGCATCTTTTAAAGGCCACGTAGTTAGCAATACATTTTTATCATCATAAGCCGCCAAAGAGGTAGGTATGCCTTCATGAGCTAGCGAGATAGCCGTTATCATCAAGTCGCAAGCAAGTTTATCCGCCTCGTTGCTATCGCGCGCAACCACATTCGCCAGGAGTATAGCGGGTCTCCCACGAGGTTCAATGAATTCTTTGCTAACAAGTTCGTTGAATTTGACTGAGTGTTTCCAGTCGATGTTTTTCAAACTATCACCAGCCTGGTATGTCTGGCTACCGTAATACTCCACACCGCTACGCAATCCGAACAAAGATTTCACTCCGCTAAGATTGGATAACGCCGAAATGGTGCCGTCACTTGCACCAGCAAGATACTTTTGAGCAAGCCACTCAGCATACTTAACACGAGGGATTATCAGAAGGGAGAGGGGTTGAATGTTAAATCTGCTCTTTATCATGCCCCAACGGTCAACAGCAGACCCCTCAAATGACAAGAGTGCTGGACCGCTAAGCTGGGAGGTTAAAGAAATATCAACGGCCCATTTGTTATCACGGAAAAACATGGGTGAGGGCGACAGGCGCAACCATTCATAAGGCGATCTCAGGCGAAGCGAACCTCCTGTCGAACCCGCTGATTCAAGCGTAATTCGAAGGCGTTCAGATCTACCAGCCACACTCCGTAAAACAGTTTCTTTATATTTTACAGGTATGGTCGGAAAGTGCCGCCATGAATACGTGATTATGAAAGCCAGATACATAGTCACAACAGTGTCTGACGCTATGAGTGTGGTATTTCCGGCAAATGCCGCAACCGCGAAAGTCGATAAAACGATGACGAGACTGACCAACGAAATATTCGTAAACCTGCGCCCCTGCTTGTTTTCATTGAACGCAGTCGTTTTAACCCCATTTTCAAGTGTCCTATCCAGAACTAGCAAAACAGGTAACGAAAGAGCCAGACTGAACCATGTTCCAACCACATGGCTGTATAAAACACCGATTGCGAAATAGATAAATAACTGGGTTAAAATATCGATACGTGCGGAATCATGCCAGCGCCACTCTACCAAATACCACACAAAAAGCACTGCGGGAACAAATGATAACGACACAGGCGAAACGAACACTGCTACCAACAGTACGCCAGCTGTGTAGATTTTTAGAAATAAAACAAAAATAGAATCGTTAAGTTTCATCTAACTCGGTTTCGGCACAGGCGCGCTATCCAGCGTGCGTTGAAGAATTATAGAGGGTGTGATTTCGTCCATTTCAGCCTCAGGTTTGACACGGATTCGGTGTTCTATAGTGGGAAATGCCAGCTTTTTAATATCATCCGGGATGACATAATCCCTTCCTTCGAAAAGAGCAAATACGCGGGAACATTTAAAAAGGGAAATGCTTGCTCTGGTGCTTGGTCCCGAAAGGACATCGGAGTCGGAGCGCAAAGCATCGATGATTGTGACTATGTAACTCGATATTTCGGGGGACACATACACCTGTTTCGCCACCTCGCGGGCTTGCATGATTTCTTCGGGAGTCGTGACTTCGATCGCGTTGTAATCTTCGATGCGATCTATTCCCCTTATTACCAGCACTTCTTCCTCTACTGAAGGATAACGGCTGTTTATACGCAAAAGAAACCGGTCCGTCTGGACGTCCGTCAGAGGATACGTACCCTCACCTCCGGCCATAACCTGGGTAGCTATAACCATAAACGGAGCCTGCAAAGCATACGTCCGCTTTTCTATCGTGACCTGGCGTTCCTGCATGGCTTCCAGGAGTGCAGATTGTGTTCTTGGCGTTGTTCGGTTCAATTCGTCCGCCAGGATAACGTTGGCAAAGATGGGACCCTCGATAAAATTGGATGGACCGGTCGGAGAGTATAAGTAAAAACCGGTTACGTCGGCCGGTAACATATCCGGCGTGAATTGAATCCTCTTGAAAGTTCCGCCGATCGCTCTGGCGAAGGTCTTGGCCAACTGGGTTTTGGCTGTGCCGGGGACACCCTCGATCAGGACATGGCCTCCAGCGATAAGTGCGATCATCAATGCCTGCTTGATGTCTTCCTTTCCGACGATCACTTTCGAGACCTCAATCATGATCTTCTGTCGTAGATCAGCTACCTGTTTGATATCAATCATTCTTCCCATCCTTCCCGGTCGCATTGAGCGACACGAACACGAACACGAGCGCAAGAACTCCAATCAGAGCGTAAGGGTTAGAAACGATTCTTCTGGCCGCTATAAGTTTGGTTTTCGCGATATCGAGTGGGGACGAAATCAGGTGCGCTTTATCGACGTAAACCTTGCCTTCATCCGCTCCCTGCTTGATGAGATATCTCATAAATTGTGTATTTTCATCCATCGGCAGCATCGAATTAATTATCACGCTGGGATCGGAAATAACTTCTACGATTCCGGCGTTCATCTGATATTTGACAGCTACAGCGAATGGCCCCTTGGGTTCGTTTTGGTCCGGGGATCCATTGCCATTCAGATCCATGAAGCTTGTCTCGGATGAAGAGGCTAGAACCTCCCCGTCGCCGATGTTTTGGAGACTGCTGGCGCGATTGAGAGTAATTACTTCGACAGATGCCGCCGCGATAGCTGGCGAAAAAGAAACGATTTTGG
>CAZMDI010000104.1:0-5332 GCA_964564995.1 uncultured Dehalococcoidales bacterium | reverse complement strand
ACCGCTCGAACAGCATCTCCATGAGCAGATGCGTCTGGCAGCAGAACTGATGCAATATGAAAAAGCTGCCTGGATACGGGACCAGATCAAAGCTGTAGAACAGGTCATAGCCTGGCAGAAGATGGCCGCCAAGGTTAAAGGCGACCAGGATGTCATCGCCTTCGCTCCGGACAAGGACCAGGCTCTGGTTCAGCTGTTTTTCGTTCGGGGAGGGAAGCTCATCGGCCGTGAAGCTTTTACCCTCCAAGGCATTGTGGAGGAGAAACCCGAACAGATAATGACCGATTTTGTACAGCAGTATTATTCCGCTACCACCAGCATCCCCCCACTTATTCTGCTGCAATTTCCCGTCCTGGAAAAAGAAACTGTTCAAAATTGGCTTTCGAGCCGGCGCGGCAAACCTGTCATCCTGCGAGTGCCTGAGCGAGGCCCGTCGCGCGCTTTGATGCACACGGTTGAGGAAAACGCCATTAAAGGCGTAGAACAACTGAGGATAAAAAACCTTTCGCAGCCTTCCACGCTGGAGGCGGCCCTTAACGAACTCAAAGAACAACTAGATCTTGAATCTCCCCCGGAACGCATCGAAGGATATGACATTTCCAATATCCAGGGGAAAATGGCGGTAGGGAGCATGGTGGTCTTTGAAGGAGGCAAATCGTCTCCAGCGCGCTACCGGCGCTTCCGCATCAAGAGTGTTTTACAGGCCAATGACTATGCTATGCTGCAAGAAGTTCTGCGGCGCCGTTTCAGCCGTGTGCCCGAGCACAAGAACGATGCAGGTTGGGCGCTCCCCGACCTCGTGCTTATCGACGGGGGAAAAGGGCAGCTTTCTGCCGCCAGAGAAGCCATGGAGGAAACCGGTGTTCAAGCGATCCCCACGCTCGGACTGGCAAAGGAGAACGAAGAGATTTTCCTGCCAGGAAGGCCGGACCCGATCAGCCTGCCGGTAACGTCGCCAGGGCTGCAATTGCTCCAGCGGGTGCGCGATGAAGCCCACCGTTTCGCACTGGGCTATCACTAGAACATCAGGAAGAGAGAAGCCATGACCTCCGTGCTGGACGATGTTCCCGGTATAGGCCCCCACAGGAAAAGGGCGTTGTTGAAACATTTTGGGACCTTTCAGAATATCAGGCATGCTTCGATCGAAGATTTGGCGAAAGTTAGCGGCATCACGCCTCTGATCGCTCAGAAAATCAAGGAATTTACGGGTTAAACCACAGATCGATATTTCCTGTTGGACAAACAAATATCC
Source organism: uncultured Dehalococcoidales bacterium (assembly GCA_964564995.1). Taxonomy (GTDB): domain Bacteria; phylum Chloroflexota; class Dehalococcoidia; order Dehalococcoidales; family UBA1222; genus SURF-27. The sequence goes on along the minus strand of CAZMDI010000104.1, from coordinate 4,080 downwards.
CCTCGTCCCCAATGGGCGAAGGGATAATTTAAAACGTAACGGGACGGTTAAACCGGGAAGAAGAAATTTATGGCTGATGCGACGCCCTGCTGCTCCACATCGAGTGTTATATAGTCCGAAACCTGCTTAACCTCGGGGAATGCGTTCCCCATGGCGACGGACACTCCTGCTGCCTGCAGAAGCGGTATATCATTGAGGCCGTCTCCGATGGCGATGACTTCAGGGGGCAAATATCCATTATATTCCATGAGTCTTTTAAGCGCTTCGCCTTTGGAAACCTGGGGATCGACGATGTTGACGAAATCTATTTCCGGGAATGCTGGAGAACGCGCTATCGAATAGCGCAGTCTGTCGCCGAATTGATCTTTGAACATCTTGGCTTTGACCGCTTCTTCGTCGTCATGGACCACAATTTCCGCCTTCAACAGCCGTTCTTTGTTCCAGATATCGTCGAAATTAACGGTCACAGGCTCAACGCGGAAGAACTTGCGGTGAACGTCGTCGGACCAGTTGGATTTTTCAGAAAAGAATTTTTCGCTTGAATATAACTCAAGATATATATTATTTTTCCGGCTAAAATCGATGGCTTCGCGCACTACTGACTGGTCAATGGGTTTGGCATAAAAGGTAGAAAGGTTGCTCGGGTTATATATCAGGGCTCCGTCGTAAAAGATGTGAAAACCTTTCAAGTCCAGTTCATCGACGATCGGAAGGCTGGCCTTGACAACCCGTCCTGTAGACAGCGTGACGGTAACGTAAGATGCAATAAGCCGTTTGACCGCCAGTTTATCTTCAGTGGCGATATTGCCGTGTTTATCTACCAACGTTCCATCAACATCGATAGCCACCATTTTGTACTTCAAAATTGACCTCCGTAAACCAAGAAATCGCTAACGCAGATTATATCCAGTCGGGCGTTTGGAAGCAAGAATAACTCAATACCTCCCGGTGAATGAGGGGTTTCCTTTTGCGCATTGATTCCGTTAGAATAGACCACAGATATGAAAGAAACCCTGACGCCTATACGCGCCCAGTACCTGGGTATAAAGAAGCAGCATCCCCAGGCCATTGTGCTCTTCAGGCTCGGTGATTTTTACGAGACCTTCGACGAAGACGCTCTCATCGCCTCGAAAGAACTCAATATCGTCCTCACTTCTCGCAGCATGGGCAAAGGCGTCCAGGTACCCATGGCGGGGATCCCTTATCACGCCCTCGACGATTACCTCGGCAGGCTTATCAAAAGCGGGTACAAAGTTGCCATCTGCGAACAGCTTAACAAACCGGGGGAAACAAAAGGGCTTATCGGAAGAGACGTCCTGCGCATCGTGACACCAGGAACGATAGTAGAGCCGGGGCTCCTCCAGACGCGCGCCAACAACTACCTGGCCTCGGTAGTCATCGAAGGGGATCAGGCAGGATTTGCTTACATAGATATCACCACCAGTGAATTCATGTGTACGCAGATGCCTCTGGAAAGACTGCGGGGAGAAGTGGGGCGTCTTGATCCGGCCGAGATAATAAGTTCAGATACCTCAGAGCTTCCCGATCTGGGAACGAACGCTTCCCTGACGAGGCTCGAACCACGATGGTTCAGCTTCGACGGATCTGAACGCCTCCTGCTAGAACATTTCGGCGTGACCACACTCGAAGGTTATGGTTGCGCCCGCATGCCTGCCGCGATAAGAGCTTCGGGGGCCATCCTGCATTATCTAGAAACGACACAGAAAAAAGCGCTGGAACAGGTGACCCGCCTTTCCACGTATTCAACCGAATCCTTCATGGCGATGGACGGGATTTCACATGACAACCTCGAGCTGTTCCGCGGTCTGGTATCGGGCACCGCACAGGGCTCTTTGCTTTCGGTGCTGGACGGGACCCGTACCTCGATGGGGGGCAGGCTCCTCAGGAGATGGCTGAGCCAACCGCTGCTGGATATCGCCGAACTGAACCGCAGACAGGAAGCAGTCACCAGATATTACAAAGATGCGCTGACCAGGCGGGAAACCACCGTTCTCCTCGACAAGGTCGCGGACCTGGAACGGTTGATAAACCGAATACGGGGCGGCATGGTGATACCCCGCGAGTTGATCGCACTTCAACATAGTCTGGAAATCGTGCCCGGAATGGTGCGATTACTCAAGGATGAACCACCCTGGTTAAAAAAGGGGCTGACACCCCGTGAGGACCTTGTCGAACTTATAGCAAATGCTATTGAAGAACAACCCGCGGCGAACCCCGGCGAGGGCGGTGTCATAAAACGCGGTTTTTCTGACGAACTGGATGCCCTGCTTTCCGCCTCGCACGATGCACGCACTTATCTGGCAAACCTTGAACGTAAAGAAAAAGAAGAGACAGGCATCAAATCTCTTAAGATAGGTTTCAATAACATCTTCGGTTATTACATCGAGGTGTCGCAGTCCAACCTTGCTCAAGTACCGGGGCGCTATATCCGTAAGCAGACGTTGGCGGGATGCGAGCGTTATTACACTCCGGAACTGAAAGAATACGAGTCCCTGATCCTTAACGCAAAAGAACGTATGGGGGAACTGGAAAGCCGCCTTTTCCGACAGGTATGCCAGCAGATCGGATTGGCTGCAGAACAGGTGAGCGCCCTCGCGGCAGTGCTGGGGGAAATCGACGTATTCACTTCACTCGCCGAGGTCGCATCGCGTTCGGGTTACACCCGTCCCGAATTAAATTCCGGAGGGGTCATCGACATCAAGGGCGGAAGGCACCCAGTGGTGGAAAAATCGCTCCCGGCCGGGCAATATGTTTCCAATGACGTTTTTCTTTCTAATGACGACTCGCAGATAATCATCCTGACAGGGCCGAACATGGCGGGAAAATCGACGTATCTTAAACAGATAGCCATCATCGTTTTAATGGCGCAGATCGGCAGCTACGTACCGGCGGATAAAGCCTCGATAGGACTGGTAGACCGCATATTTACGCGCATCGGAGCAAGGGAAGACCTCTCTGCCGGAAAATCGACTTTCATGGTCGAGATGGTTGAAACAGCCAACATATTGAACAATGCCACCCCCAGGTCGCTCCTGATACTGGACGAGATAGGACGGGGCACAAGCACCTATGACGGGCTCGCGATCGCCCAGGCTGTAGTGGAATTCATACACAACGCTCCCGGACTCGGGGCAAAAACCCTTTTTGCTACCCATTATCATGAACTGGTCGCGCTCGCGGATTATCTTCCGAGGGTGCGCAATTTCAACGTGGCTGTCTCGGAAGAGCGGGGGGATGTGGTCTTTTTACACAAGATAATCGAGGGCGGTGTCGACAAAAGTTACGGCATACACGTAGCAAAGCTTGCCGGTCTGCCGCGGCCCGTTATAAAACGGGCCACCGAAGTTCTCGGAGAATTTGAAAACAAGGGCCAGGGCATAACCCGTAATATACCGGACAAATTGCGGGCAGGCGAGCCGTCGCCGCAACTGTCCTTTTTCGCTCCGAAAACGGACGTCCTCAAAGAACTCGAGGAACTGGAAGTAGACACCCTGTCACCCCTGGATGCGCTGACGAAGCTCTACCAGCTTCAAAAAAAGGCCAGGGGAGCCTGACCAGGATCCGAGGCGGCCGAGCCGCAGAGATCTGCATCGCCCGATATCATTTCGCCCCCATAAAAAAGAAACCCCCGGGCAATGCCCGGGGGTTTCACGACACTATAGAATTACATGCGCCTCAATGCTGTTGGGGCGTAACGCTGATAAAATCCGGGGAGTTCACATTGAAACTCATCTCATGAACTTCCACAAGGTCCTTACCATCTTCCGATTGCCCTATGACACGGTAACTCACCTTGATGTGGCTTCCGTTGATATCCTCGACGATACATTTGTCGTAGGTTTCCATGACTGGATTGCCCTGCTTGTCATACCCGCTGCGGTAGCTGACCGAAACAACATCACCCTTTTTAAGCATATTAAGTTTGCATCCTATCCAGTGCCCTTTGTGGGCTGACTCTTTATTGGCGGTATATTATAACACATAGTTTGCAAAAAGCAATGAGATGTAAGGGTCCAGTACATATTGGATTTTCGGGGGTTGGTGATGAAATTATCCACA
>CAZMDI010000103.1:0-5386 GCA_964564995.1 uncultured Dehalococcoidales bacterium | reverse complement strand
TTGATGTAAGCGGGGCCATTATAATCGGATTGCTTGTATCTGTATTCTGTTTCTGGCTGATACGAAGCATACCTAGATCACAGGTAAATCATGTGAGCCTCAATTTCGTGAACCGCTGTTCAAGGGGTTTTATTGAGCGCTGTATATTCAAGAAAGACCGATGAAACTGTCGAAAAGGGAGGATTTGATATTTAATATATTGTCGCCAAAAAATAACATTGAGAAATTTATTCCTTGATGCGTCCTCATATAATTTCAAGGTATTTTCACACTTCACTGATTTCGTAAACTTCACCATCTTATTTAGCGTAATAAATCTTTGGACCTCATGATATGTCTAATAGTCGCACTTCTTTTGCTCGTTGGACGCGCAAACATTAGTAAATTCATCGTTTCCGGCGTAGAATCATTTGAATCGAATCAATTATTGGAGGCATAAATGGCAACCCTAAAACGTATCCCTCTCGGCAAAAGCAATCTCCTGTTATCTCCCATCGGTCTCGGATGCTGGCAATTCTCAGGCAAGAGCATGTCGGTGTTCTGGAACTCACCTTCGCAGGACGAGATAAGTGCAATCGTAAAAGCTTCTCTCGAAGGGGACATCAACTGGTTCGATACCGCCGAGATGTATGGGAACGGAACCTCCGAAACGGCCCTGTCGACGGCCCTCCAGGCAACGGGCAAGAAGAACGGGGAGGTCATTATCGCCACCAAGTGGAACCCTATCCTGAGGCGGGCTTCGTCCATCGCCAGAACCTTCCCCGCGCGGGAAAAGCACCTTTCTCCTTTCGAAATCGACTTGTTCCAGGTCCACCTGCCTTATTCTTTCTCGTCCGTCGAAGCCCAGATGAATGCGATGGCCGAACTGCTGGACGCCAAGAAGATTAAAACAGTTGGAGTCAGCAATTTTAACGAACACAAGATGCGACTGGCGCAAAAAGTCCTAAAAGCCCGGGGCTACGACCTGGCATCCAACCAGATGAGGTACAGCCTCCTCGACAGGCGCAACGAAAAAGACGGCGTCATGGCTGCCGCGAAAGAATTAAATATAAGCATAATCGCATATTCACCCCTTGCCCAAGGGCTGCTCGGAGGGAAATACCACGCGGATGCGAGCCTGGTCGCCAAAGTTCCGATGATGCGCAGGCGCTCGTTCAGAGCGAAACTCGAAAGGAGCCGCCCCCTGGTAGAAGCTCTTGTCGCCATCGCAAAGAATTACAATGTTACAGCGTCGCAGGTCTCTTTGAACTGGCTTGTGACTTTCAGCGGAGAGATGGTACTGGCGATTCCGGGGGCTACCAGAGTGGAACAGGCAAAACAGAACAGCCTTGCCATGAGTTTCAGATTGACGACTGCCGAGATTACCAAAATCGACGAGTTGTCGAAAAGGTTCCTGGAATAACCATAGGAACGTAAACGGTCAGCTGTGAGAAACAACGCCCAGGGATATTTATTGTCTGGCGGTTAGTAAAATCAGCGGAAATAGAACGTCGGGCTCGATCCGAATGACAAAGACTCGGGTTCATATGCTTCAAGTTGGTTGGAGCAGCGCCTTAACCTTTGAGAGAAGGTCGTCGGGGTTGAAAGGTTTGCTCATGAAGCCGTTGGCCCCAAGCGCGAATACTTCTTCCGAGATACGTTCCTTGGCGCTCAGGACTATCACGGGCACGTCCGAGAATTTGCGCAGTCTGCGAAGAACTTCAAGCCCGTCTATACCGGGCATAATGATGTCGAGCAACATGATATCGGGGTTGGTCGAAAGGGCCAGTTCGAGCCCTTTTTCGCCGTCGCTTGCGCAAACAACCTGATAGCCCGAGACTTTAAGTTTCAACGCCAGAAAGTTCACTATCCGTTCTTCGTCATCTACCAGAAGGACACGTTTTTTACCGTCTTTAATTACTTCCAACACGCAGAGATCCTTCCCTGCCCAAACCCATCAAGGGAGAATGCTCCGATGTGCCTCTCAAGGTATCAATGATGTATTGAGCGATTAGAGGATATCAACAAACCCTGAGGGAAGTCACTAACAATCAGCCCAAAAACATTAAAATTCTATCAAATCGTGTGAGTGTTTATTTTACGTTGAAAAGCAACTGGGTGTTTACGGCAAATCTCTGCGGGCCTCGCGGTAACGCTGGAGAAGAAGAAATAGGCTCAAAGACGCAATCACCACCATGCCGCCGTAAGCCAACAGGGGAGTCATGGTCACGGTATTTACCACGTCCCAGGCGGTATGCAGGCAAACTGCGGCTAAAAAAGCTGCTATGACAGCGATATTTATAACGGGACGCCCTGCTTTTTGTCGTTCTTTCCAGAGAACTGCGCAGACGAGCCCCGTCCACGCAACATGCCCCGCAGGAGACAGGAGCCCGCGCAGAAGGAGCGTTTGCTCTACATCTCCGATGTTGCCATGGCTCTGCACGAAAGCGAGCAAGCCGTAACCGACGGTCTCTAGGGCAGCGAAACCCATGCCTGCTGCTACCCCGAAAAGCAGTCCGTCGGTTTCATGGCGTTTGCGCCAGGCGATATACATGAACACCGGGAAAATCAATTTTGAGGCTTCTTCGATAAAGCCGACTGCCAACAGGGCGCCGAAATTAAGTGTACGAAGTGTGTTGAATTCTATGAAACCTGCCGCCGTCAGCCCAAGTGCGCCGCCGAAGGCGAAACAGGTGGTGAGCAAGGGCTTGGAGATGTCGTGATCCCTTACGTGTTCATAAAAATAGACCACAAGGGAAATCGGGATAGTGAATGCACCTATCCCGAGCAAGGCCGCTAGGTAGTGTGTATTGCCCGAAGCGCGGATGACGAGGTCCAGGACAGTAAACAGAAGAAGGCCGAGGATGAGGATTACGAGCCAGAGACGTTTCATTACAAGAGATAATAGGTTTGATGGAGGAGGGTTGTCAATACACTTTTCTGTCACTGTCGGACCTGCTTGTATCCGCGTGTGAGCAGGGTGGTCCGATAATCCATGTACTTAACTGATCTGGATTCTTCGCCCGGGCGTATGCGTTTTCCGGTGACGCCAGCGGAATGAGGCGGCGCCTTACCGCTCGTTGACAATACAAAATAGAACAATTGTGCTATATTGTATCTGTACACAACCGGCCCTTATTCTAAAGCCGGATTAAGAATGCGGCCGAAATATATCGAATAAAAACCGATCAATACCGGTATTCGTTTCGTTAGAACGGAAAACGAATGCCCTGCCCGTGGCCGCCTCCCCCACGCCTGCGGAAACCGATTCGTTTCCTTAAAAAGATACTTTGATTGTTCTTACATAACGTGACAACAATTCGACTGTCGATTTGACCCAAACGATAAGGTGACCCGACCGCTGGGGATCGGAGCGGATGGCTTCCAAATGCATAACTATTTAACTATTTCAGGCATTGTGTTATGACTTTGTCATGGATATCTGCCTATGATATGAGCAACTGTACCGAAACTCACAAGCCGTTCGGAAACAAGGAGGCCACATGGGTGGAAAAGGCATCACATTTGGCAGAATATGGGGGATAACCCTCAGGTTGAATCCCTCGTGGTTTATCATTTTTGTACTTATCACATGGGCGCTTACGGGGAGTTACTTCCCGGGCCAGTATCCCGCTTGGAGCCTTACAGGTAAGATTGCGGCCGGCGTTATCACCAGCCTGCTTTTCTTCACATCGGTCCTCCTGCATGAGCTTATGCACAGTTTTGTTGCACAGCGTGAAGGTACCGAAGTCAAATCCATCACACTTTTCATCTTTGGCGGCGTTTCCGAGATCAGCGGCGAGCCTAAAACAGCCAACGACGAGTTCTGGATGGCGATTGCGGGCCCGCTTACCAGCCTGGTACTCGGCGGCATCCTGATGGCGGCCTGGGCGGTACTTAGACATGACACCGGAGGGGCGGGCCAGTTCATCGCCGCAGTTTCCTACTGGCTGGGCCTCATCAACCTTTCCCTCGGGGCATTCAACCTCATCCCCGGTTTCCCCCTGGACGGTGGAAGGGTTTTCCGGTCCATATTGTGGGGCAAGAGTGGCGACCTGCGCGCCGCTACCAGAACCGCATCACTGGTAGGCAGGCTGATCGCCTACATCTTCATCTTTATCGGCATCTTCCTGTTCTTCTCCGGCAATTGGCTGAATGGAGTCTGGTTGGTTATCATCGGATGGTTCCTGGATAATGCGGCTTCGGGCAGTTATAGACAAGCCCGGCTCAACGATCTTCTCAAAGGGCATAAGGTCAGCGAGGCCATGCTGGGTGACTGCGTATCCGTTACCCCCGGAGTGACAGCTGACCATATCATCAACGAATACGCACTGACCAAGGGTCAGCAGTGGTTTCCCGTGATGGAAGGCGAGAAGCTGGAGGGGATAGTTTCCTTCGACAGTCTGCGCGGGGTCGCAAAGGAAGCCAGGAGAGATAAAACGGCCGCCCAAATAATGACACCGCTCGAGCAGATAAAAACGGTTGAGCCGAGCGACGAACTGAGCAAGGTCCTTTCCATTATGAGCGAAGGGTCCACCGACCAAGTGCCTGTCGTTCAGAACGGCAGGATGGTCGGCCTCGTGAACCGGGAGCGCCTATTGTTCTTTATTGACCTGCAGGAAAATCTGGGGAGGTGATTTCCTGCGGTTGGTTCTCTGCCGTTTCAAATGCGTATTTCCAGATGACTGCGGCTAGTATGCCCCCGGCAACAGGAGCCGCGACGAACAACCACAAATCTGCGAGGGGGATGGTGCTCCGTTCGCGCAGGGCAGCCACCAAAGCGGGGCCGATGCTGCGGGCCGGGTTGACCGAGGTCCCGGTGACGGGGATGCTCACCAGATGAACTACCGCGAGTCCAATGCCGATGGCGAGCCCCGCAAAGCCCTTGGGGGCCTTCTTGCTGGTCGAACCGAGCACAATCATTACAAACAGAAAAGTGAATACGAGCTCGGAGAAGAAACAGGCCAGTAGCGAGTAACCGCCGGGGGAGTTATCTCCGAAACCGTTGAGACTGAGCCCCGTACCTGTGATGGAGTAGCCTTTGCTACCGCTCGCTATTCCGAGAAGTATTCCCGCCCCGAGGATGGCTCCTGCGATTTGAGCGAGGATATAACAACCAGAATCGGTGGCGTTTATCCGGCCGTTTATCCACATCGCAATCGTGACCGCCGGATTGATATGACATCCCGAAATCGGACCGATGGTATAAACCAGGGCCAGGATGGTAAACCCGAACGTAAGGGCGACGCCCATCACTCCTATATACTGGCCGGCGATGACCGCGCTGCCGCAGCCTATAAGCACGAGCGCCATTGTCCCGATCAGTTCAGCAAGGGATTTTTTCATCAAAGCCTCTCCTTAGATCGGAAGAGCACACGTCTGAACTCCAGTCACATTCAGAAATCTC
>CAZMDI010000102.1:0-5390 GCA_964564995.1 uncultured Dehalococcoidales bacterium | reverse complement strand
TCTCCAGCGCAGTCGTCCTTGTCGTTTCTCAATTGTGGAATTCCCTGGACGTATCGTCGATCTTTCTGCCCATTTTGTCCATGCCTTCTTTAAAGGCCTGCCATTGTTTATTGAATTCCCCGAAAAGTGTCATGATCTGGGAGGTGGTCTTGCTGAGACTGAAATTATCGATGGCCTGTCTGATGACTGCCAATATGGCATACAGGGTGAGCGGAGAACAGAATATGACCTTGTTTTTCATGGCGTCGTCTAATATAGCGCTGTCATTTTCATTGATAAAACAATAAACCTGTTCACTGGGAACAAAAACCAGGACATAGTCCACGGTTCTATCCTCCGGGTTGATATAATCCCTAGTCGAAACTTCCTTAATCCGTTGGCGTGAATCTCTGAGGAACTGTGTCTTGTACCCTTCCCTTAATGATTCGTTATCTTCGCCCATGTATTTCATATAATTATCGAGCGGGAATTTCACATCCATATTAAGCCGCAATTCCTGGGGGAGTAGGAACGTGAAATCAGGCCTGGATTCGGCGGCTTCCTGGGTTTTCTGTTTAAGATAGTTCACCCCTTCCGCGAAGCCGGCAAACCTGAGCACATCTTCTGCCATCCGTTCGCCCCATTGTCCACGTACTTTGGTGTTGGCAAGCGCGCCTTGAAGTTTACTCGTGGTTTCCTGCAGTTTGCCGGTCTGTTCTGCTGTCACTTTTAGCTGATTGCTCAACTCTCCGAATGTTTTTTCTCTTTTACCGTCGAACTCGGTAATGAGGCGCTCAACTTTTTGCAGATCACCTTTCATCACTTCTAATGTCTGGTCGATCAAGACCTTTTTACTATCGAGTACTGTGGCTCCTGCCTGCGTTTGCCGGGAAAGATTTTCGTTCGCCAATTTCAAGAAATCCTCGGAATTCTTCCTGAGGGCATCGAGTGATAGAGTGGAAAAAGTATTTTCAACATTTTTTCCATGGAGGCGGGTCACCATATAAACAAGCAAACCTCCGATGACGAAGCCGACAACCAATCCGATAGAGTATTGCAATAAAACCTCCGACCCAGGCATATAACCTAGATAAATTTGAAAGGAGGCAGAGTAATCGTCTCCTCTGTAATTATTGCTGTGATATATCGGGCGGGTGTTACGTCGAAAGAAGGATTCAACACTTCAGTGCCCTCTGTCGCAATCCTCACACCGGTGATGCACGTGACTTCGTCGGCCGATCGCTCCTCGATCACGATTTCATCTCCTGAGGCAATCGATATGTCGATGGTGGTGGTTGGGGCGGCCACATAAAAGGGGATGGAGTTTTCTTTAGCCAATACAGCCAGAGTATAGGTTCCGATCTTGTTCGCTGTGTCACCGTTGCTGGCGATCCTGTCTGCACCGACGATTATAGCATCGATTATGCCCTTGTTCATTACATAACCCGCCATCGAATCGGTGATAAGTTTGAACGGTATTCTGGCCTGCTTTAACTCCCAAGTCGTTAACCGGGCACCCTGACAGAGTGGGCGGGTCTCCGTGGCGATCACTTGTTTAACGGCACCCTGTTCGAAGGCGCAGATGATGACCCCAAGAGCGGTTCCGTAACCTGCGGTGGCAAGCGGCCCCGTATTGCAATGGGTAAGGACCGTTGAGTTGGGCCTGATCAGGCTTGCTCCGAGTATGGAGAGAGTTCGGTCAGCCTGCATTTGTTCATTATGTATGGAGACAGCTTCGGACACCAGTATGCTTTTTGCTTTTTCGACGCTGGTTACCCCGGCAATAGCTTTTTTCATCCTCTCGAGGGTGCTGAAAAGATTGCGGGCGGTCGGTCTGGTGGCTCCTATCGAATCGAAAACCTTTTTGATCTTGATGTCGAATTCCGCCAGATTTTGCGTACCTGAACCCAAAGCCCCGAGCGCGATGCCGTAGCCGGCTGCGACACCGATGGCAGGCGCGCCACGTATCTGGAGGGTCTTGATGGCGCGAGCGACATCCTGGTACAGCGCAATATCCAGCCAGACTTCATCTTTTGGAAGACGGGTCTGATCGAGAAGCCTGAGCGTGTCGCCTTTCCATTCGAGGGGAGTAATCATGGTTCACACTCCGAAGGCCGGATAGGTTTCGCTGAATTATAACACAAGGGGGTCAAAATCCGAGTAGTTTGCCTTGACATGACTCACTGGCCCAAGTTAGACTGGTTTACTCGCGAGGAAACGGATTGACTATGATTCAACAACTTAGGATTGACGATCTTAAACAACTGGTTGGCCAACCATGGTTGACGCTCACCTATCCAATCGAAGCCGGACTGGTCAGGCAGTTTGTTGGAGCTGTCGGCGACGATAACCCGAACCAGGCCGGGAAGAAAGCCGAAATACCCCCGGCGCTTTTGCTCACTATAGGTTTTGAACGCGTTATCTCGATGTTGTTGAGTCTTCCAGAAGCTGTCCTTCACGGCAGCACGGAACTCGAGTATTTCGCGCCCGTCAGAATCGGCGACGTGTTAACCGTGAGCGCCAGAGTTGCCGCTTTGCGTGAACGGACCCCTCTTACATTCATCAATCTGGAACTTGACCTGCATAATCAAAAAGGTATCCTCGTTGCCAGATGCAAGCAATTAGCTATCCTGCGAGGTAAGGCGTGAATAGTCAATTGGATTTGGACAAAATCGCGGTCGGTGATGAAATCCCATCGCTCGAAAAGCATCCGACCACGCAACAACTTGTCATGTGGGCGGGGGCTTCAGGCGATTATAATCCCATACACTACGATAAAGACTTTGCCTTGGCGAGGGGGCTTCCGGGAGTGGTCGTCCACGGGCAGCTTTCTACCGCATTCATCTGCCAGATGCTCTCGGATTGGTACGGCAAGAAAGGTTCCCTTTCGAAGTTGAATGTCAGCTATAAAGGCTTAAATTTCCCAGGGGATACGCTTATCTGCCGGGGAATTGTTAGAGAGAGATTGGATGGCGGTTTAATCGCTCTGGATGTCAGGGTGGAGAACCAGCGGGGAGAAAAAACTGTGACGGGGACGGCCGTGGTAAAACTTCTGGGCAGCGACTGAGGTTTTTCTTCTTCTGATCAATTCCTGTATATTGTGCGACACTTGGCAAGCGTACTCAAGCGTTCGATTTTTTAATTTGACTTCCCATTGAAAAACAGACCTATATATACTTGGCATCAAGTATTATTAAGTCAAACCCCCCGTGTCTTACGAGGTGCATCCCCGGAAAACGCATCACAAAGAGGGAACACCTCTCATCGTTCCATTTTGCATGGAGCCGCGGAAGCGCTCCATGAGCGGGCATAATCTTCGAAATCAAGTTGCATCAGTATATAAGTCTCACCATTTTCCAGCAGGCTGCCCGATGGCTTGAAACCGCAGCCAATGAAACATTTCCGCGCCCGGGCGTTCCTCTCGAGTGTTTTCAAGTTCAGCCGGCGTATCCCCATGCAATTGAAAGCGTAAGCTACGAGGGCTTTAAACGCGTCGGTACCGTATCCATGGTCCCAGTAACGCCTGTCTCCGATTACGATGCCTGATTGAGCTTCAGCCGAGTCCCAATCGATGTTATAAATGGCGCAGTTACCGATATGCCGACCTTCGGCGATGGTTTTTATCGAGAATATCTCTTTCGAAGGATGGTCTTCGTCCGGACCGACCTGGAATTGCGTGATATACCGGATAAATGAGATCTTAAGAGGGGATTCACCATTGAGAGAGGCTAATTCAGCGTCTTTACGCCAGATATAATCACGCGGGGCATCAGACAGTGACTTGGGGTGAAGGATCACCCTTTCTCCGCTAATCGGTGTCCGGCTCATCGAATTCACGTATCTGTTCGGTCGGTTCTTCGTATGCTTCGATTTCTGTCATCGAAACTTCCGAGGCGTCACGAACGGCCTGGCTCTTGCTTGTTTTAAGGGCTTTCAATCGTTGTTTGGCTTCCTGCCCGCCTATCTTGCCAAGGGCCCTGACGGCGGCAAGTTTGACTTCGAGGTCCTCGTCAGAGGTTAGTTCAATAAGCCTCGAAACAGCTTCTGCTTCGCCCAATTCCCCTGCCGCTGCGGCGGCTTCGTAACGTATCTCGGGATCGTCATTTTCCATTTCTTTGAGGACGGTGGGCATCCATAACATGTCGCAATTACGTCCCATAGCGTAAATAGAACTTGTTTTTATACCGGGCTCCTCACGCCGATAAGCCTCCCAGATCACCTGGGTTACTTCGGGCAAACTGAAAGGAGCTACGGCTTCGAGGGCGCGCCGGCGCAGAATAACCGGTTCGTCCTGTTTATGGATGATCGCCAGAAGGGCCTGTGAAATACGCGTCCGATTTTCGGGGGAAATTTTCTGTTGTTCCGCAAGCAGCGAGAACCTGCCCAAGGCGGTCGCGGCAGCGCTTCTGACCTCGATTGAGGGGTCTTCCTGAATAAGCCTCAACAGAGGCCGGATAAGCGTGGGGTCGCAACTCTCCCAGAAACCCTCAACAGCTTCGCGGCGAACATCGTCGTCGATGTCGTAGATAGCGTTCCGATAAATGCGATCGAAGTTGAGTTCTACATTATCTTCGGTAAGCCCTTCCAGCCGTGAAAGTATCTCCCGTTTTCTTCCGATTTCCATCTGGACCCAGACGGTTTCGAACTGCTTCCCCTCGTCTACGCTGAGATCTGACAACTTGCCGAGCTCAGTGTTGGATAGGGGCTCTGCACCATCTGCAAGGTGGTTGAGGATTTCCGTTAGTGTCGAGTGTGAGACGGGAGCTTTCGTCTCATCCTTCTTCTGATTCATCTTCCCCACGTTCCCAGATTGGTTCGGTGAAATAATCTATATACTCTTCCATGGCTTCGGCTGCTATCTGTTTCATGCGTTCGCGGGCTTCTAAAGCCGCCTGTTTCAGTTCGGCGTAATCTATTTTGATGCTCAGCAGGTCGGCCAGGACGCGGACTACCGCAAGGGCCGCTACGGGGTTATGCAGCCTGGTGGTGTAATTTGGCACCTCTCCCAGCAAGCAGGCGCCCTCAAGTTTCCGTTCCTTCGCCACGCCGAGCAGAATGCCGTTCATACCGGCTATCTGGAGGCTTCCCCCCTGCACCAGGTTCTGGCTGGCGAGTTCTTTCACTACCGGGGCACTGGTGCCTACACCCCAGACCTTAGGTTCTTCGGTATGGTGGATACGGGTGATAGCGGCGGCACATGTGTAGATGCGTTTAACTTTGAAACGGACCGCGGCATCGACGATCGTATTGGCGAGATCATAACTCTTGGTATTTGGCTGGGCGTCGCCCATGAAAAGAATGATGTCGCTCCCGCCGGGATTCTTCCAATAGTAAAAACGGCTCTGGGGAAATTGAGGTTCTTCAACTACGTTGTTGCGCACCATAACTCCGATGGGATCGAAGAAATAGGG
>CAZMDI010000101.1:0-5432 GCA_964564995.1 uncultured Dehalococcoidales bacterium | reverse complement strand
CTGTTCCCCTCCCGGTTTAATCACCACGATGCGTTCGGGAGAGGCTACAGCGGTAATCTCAGCCCCCGCGGCAAGGTGTCGCTCGCTATCCTTGCCCGGCGCTAATTCGACTTCCTGCGCATGTTTGACAGTACCCACACGGTACCCGCGCTTTTTGAGTTCAGGGACAAGATTTTCCAGGAGTGTCGTCTTGCCCGATTCGGATTTTCCCACGATAGATATTACCGGAACTGCCATGCGGTTGCTCCCTCCCGTGATAAAGGCAAAATCGGATTATGTTGCCTTCGCTGTTTTAATTATTTTTTTATTATTATTGGATATGCCCTTTGAAACTTAGATAAAAAGTATAGGCATCGATATAATCAAATGCAAATTTCAGAGCGTGGGGATGCCTGGCTTGAAAATACGGACCACAGCCGGTTCGAAAGAAGCGATTACTTCTTTGCCTTTTTCAAGATGAAGTTCCTCACAGGTTCGTCGGGTGACCACAGCGGTCAGATTGAAAGGGCATGCGACATTCAGCCGCACCTGGGAATTAAGGAGCAACAACTGGGTAATTATTCCATCAAACCTGTTGCCCCGGCCGTTCGGGTATTCAGTCGTCTGCCCTTCAGAGATTGTGATATCGTCGTAATGTAAAAACACGGCAAGCTCGCCGGCAGTCACGGGGCCTGGCGCCGCTTCGATTTGCCGGTTCCCAACTTTGATAAATATCCGCCCGTCGTCCCGGGGGATAACACTGCCATGCAATATGTTCCCGCCCTTGACGAAAGCAGCGACTTCCTCGTCTACCGGAGCAGAAATCAATTCACGGGGAGTTCCTGTCTGGCGGATGACGCCTTTGATGAGGACCGCGGCACGGTCGCCCAGAATCAGAGCTTCCTCCAATTCGTGGGTCACCATTACTGTACTGATTTTCGTTTCGTGGAGGACAGTTTGAAAATCCTCAAGCAAGGATTGGTGCGTAGGTGTATCCAGAGCCGCAAACGGCTCGTCAAGAAAAAGGACTTCCGGCTCGAGGACGAAAGCCCGCGCAAGGCTGACCCGATTGGCTTCACCCCCCGACAGCGAGCGCGCCTGCCTCGATGCGAGGTGAGTGATGCCGAAGCGTTCCAGCCATTTTACGGCCCTTGTTTTTGTTTCTTTCTTCGGTGTGTGGCGAAGCCTCAATCCCAGGGTGACATTGTCCCATACCGTCCCCGAGAGCAAAAGCGGTTCCTGAAACAGGACGGCGAATCGGCGGCGCAGCTTCAGGGCTTCAGCCCCGTAACTGACCCGGTTCCCCATGTAAAAGATATCGCCCGCAGCGGGCTTCAACAAAAGCGACAGCGAGAGGAGCAACGTCGTTTTCCCTGAACCGTTGGGACCGACTATCACGAGCACTCCGCCTGGAACGATGCTCAGCGAAGGGATATCAAGCACCTTCCGGCCGCCCAGCACCGCGGACAGTCCTCTGGCTTCCAGCGAAAACTCGGGATCCGGGACCACAGGGGTCAACGGGTTCTCCCGCGCTGCTGGATAATCGTCAATACCAGGTTTACCAGAAAAACGATTATCATCAAAATAACGCTCAGGGCGATGGCGAGTCCGAAATCACCCTTCCCGGCTTCCATAACTATCGCCGTGGTCAGAACCCGGGTCTGGCCTGTTATGTTGGCGCCAACCATCTGGGAAGCGCCCACCTCAGAGATTATGCCTCCGAACCCTGCCATGACGGCAGCGAGGAGGGGCAGTCTCGTCTCCTTGAGGACCAGCCATAGCATCTGAAAGCGCGACGCTCCCAACGCTTGTATCTGGAGGCGGAGCTTTGGATCCAGTTGTTGAATGGAAGCCATGGTGAACCCGGTAATGATGGGCAGCGAGATGATGACCTGGGCGATTATCATGGCAGTGGGCGTAAAGATCAGTTTAAGATCGCCAAGCGGTCCACTGCGCCACAGAAAAATCATCACTACCAGGCCTACCACGACAGGGGGCAAACCCATGCCGGTGTTCACCAGGCTCATGAGGAACTTTTTACCCGTAAATTTCGCCAGGCCGATAGCCGCTCCGGCAGTAATGCCGACGATAAGGCTGATTGCGGTGGCTATAAGGGAAACCCGCAGGGAAAGTCCAGCCACGTTCAGCATTTCCCTGTCCCCTTGGATTAGAAGCTGAAAAGCCTGTGCGATTCCCTGCCAGATTAGGCTCATGCCGTGTTTTTCCCTTATTCTATTATTTATTGCCCAGGTCGGCGTCGGTCTTACCCGCGTCCGGAGTGAAGAGCGCCGAGCCGTAGGTTATGAGGCCAAACGTGTTGATTATCTGCTGAATGGCCGGAGCTACCATGAAATCCGAGAAAGCCTTTGCCCCTGCGGCGTTGACCTTGGGGTACATGGTGGAATTGACCTGGATTACGTGATAAACGTTAATCATGGAAGGGTCTACCTGGGTGCCGTTGACGTCCAGAACTAGCGAAATACTTTTCTGGAAGGCGACATAGGTGCCGCGGTCCGCGACGGTGTAGCCGTTCTTCTGGTCGGCGACAATAAGGGTCGCGCCCATGCCCTGGCCGGTCGAGAGGTACCAGCTTTGCCCGGCGGGAGTGATGCCCAGCCCGGTCCAGACCGATAGTTCGAAAGTGTTGGTCCCAGAAACGTCGCCGCGGCTAACAAAGGTTGATTTGGAATCGGCTATCTTTTTCATTGCGGCCGATGCGGAGGTCATGTTCTTGATGCCGGCTGGGTCAGAGGCGGGGCCAACGATAACGAAATCGTTATGCATAACCAGCACACGGTTGGTGCCTGCTCCGGTGCCCATCAGGGTCAATTCGGCTGAAGGGGAATGCACCAGCAATACATCGGCATTGCCCGCCTGCCCCAGCGCGATTGCTGCGCCCGAGCCAACGGCTACCGTCTGTACAGTGTAGCCGGTCTGGGACTGGAACAGGGGGATTAATACGTCTAGAAGCCCGGTATCGCGTGTGCTGGTAGTAGTGGCGAGAATAAGGGTAGGATTGGAGGGTTTGGTAACTGTGGGTGTCGGTGTTGAGGTCACGGTCGCCGTCGTCGTTTGGGTCGTTACCGCCGTGGTCGTCGAAGTGAAATTGGCGGTGGTTACCGAGGTCATGGTTGATGTCACCGTTGAGGTGTTCACCAGTGTGGCAGTGGTAGTAACGGTGGCGCCACAACCGACAGTTGCGGCTACAAGGGTGGCCAGAATGGTAGCACTCAGTAAGGATTTCAGCTTGGTCATCATTGAAGGGCTTCTTCCTTTCATATATCCGGTTTGTAACCAGGCGACATGCCGCGTCCGTTGCGAAGCGGCATGTCGCCTGTGTTTACCCTGAAATAAACCGGAGACGGAAAGGTTGTTGAAGAACAACGCAAGACGAGGTAATTCTCGCCCGCTTTCTGAAGCGCTCTCTTAATAAAAAGAAAGCACCCCAAAAAGGGGTGCACAGCAGACCTAACTGCCAATGCTCTCCTTTCCAAATCCGGGAGGTAGAGGCGTTTCCCCCTCTGCCCTCGGGGCCTTGCGGTCCCACGGTCACCTTCCCATAGCTTGCGGCCACAGGGCAGGCAACTCGAAGAGTATCGATATTCTATTTTATCAACTGGTCACATAGCCAGTATTCGTGTGTATTTTATAACATAATATATGGATATTTGCAACCTGTAACCGTGTGTCGACCCGAAAAATGGTTGTCTAGGCGCCCCGATGGTAGCCTTTTCCCTGGGCCTGCGCGTCCATCGCCACGGTCGTGAGGGATTCCAGCGGAAGAAATATGTCGCGAGTGCTTTTCCTGAGGTCAACGGCCTTGAGATAGCATTTGCAATCTTCACACAAGTACAGCCGGTACAGTCCGTCTTCGCTGCCCAAATAGGACAGCGTCGTTCCTTCGGTGTTGTCGCAGTACGGGCATTGCATGCGCTTGAACAGCCACTCCGTCGTACACGCCGAACAAAGGCACCAGCGGGCGCCGACCTCTTTTTCGAGGAAAGCCATTTCCGGCTTTGCACCGCATACAGGGCAATTGCTCCGCCTCCATTTGCCCTGGTCGTAACTGCCTTTTAAAGCCTGCGCATATCCGATGAGGAAGGAACGCAAAGTTTGTTGAATAAGCGTGGGAACGAGCAGCGGATGGGATTCGCCGTTTTCTTCCGGGGTGAAGTCTTTACCGTTGAACCAGGCATCGATCCACTCCGGAGGGAGCGAAAAGGCGGCAGAGGTGAGTGTTTCCGGCACCGGCCCCAGGATTTCAGGATATTCCGAAAACAGGCAGGCGACACGATGGAAAGTCTCCTGCACCAATGGCCCATCCAGCTTCAGGTTTGCAAAGCTTAGGACCGATTTGCCTGCGGCTAAAAGTTTGGCAATTTCATCCCTGTCGATTTTCAAGGCAGGGGAACCCGCTTTCCCTTCTGTTTCAGACTGGATCTGAAGAAGCTTGCGGTAAAAATCGAAAAACCTTGAAGAGTGGGCTGGATCAGCCCACTCTTCAAGACCAAACGCTATTCTTTGTGATAAATTTATTTGTTCTATCAAACGATACTCCAAACAATACTCGATTCTACAGCTGTCCGCCAATAAGAATTACGGCCCGCAGAATGAGCCCGCCGGCTAGTGCAATGAAAGATGATGCTGCCACGATGGCCACTGCACCAGACGTTGCCATACCGCGCTTCCATGTATTCAGGAGCAGTATAAAAGGCAGCAGCAGGCCAAAACCAAAGAGCCCCGCCCAGAAATAAACTGCCATCTCACCGCTCACGAGGACGCCGAAGGAATCGGGCGCCGACACAGCCAGCCACGCCATGAAAGCCGCGAGGATGACGAGGGTGGCGGCCAAAGTGATCAGGAGTGCACGAGAAAGCGTTCGAATGATATCGCTGCTAATCTTCCAGTCGGAAGAACCGAATAGAACGTTGAGAATACTCCTGAATGATTTGACCCCGGTCGCCCAGTTGGCGATAAACGAGACTAGAACGAGCCACCCGAGACCGGTGCACATAGCCGAGCCGATAAAGAGAGACGGCAGGAGTAGTGTGTCAGCCCACAGGGGTTGACTGGTGGTGGCAATAAGCACACCGCCGTAAGAAACAAGCAGTATCGAAAGGAAGAAACCTGCCCAGGACAGGAAAGCGTTTAGCTTGTCACAAAGGAGGACGAGGACTTCCTTATTACCATGGTCTTTCAACTTGTTGAAGAAGAATTTCAGGATCCACAGGACGGCCATAATCCCGGAGGCCATCAGCCAGAGGGAAAGTATCCAGCCGCCCAGGGACAGCACCGACTCCGGTCTGACAATGATGAACATATGCCAGAACCAGAGAATATTCCCTAGGTGCAGGAGGAGGAGAGTCACGCCGATAAGGGCGAAGACGATGGCGGAATAGACGGCCAAAAGGAAAAGGTTAGCCTGTTTGCTGCCACCGAATTTGTTGATGATG
>CAZMDI010000100.1:0-5491 GCA_964564995.1 uncultured Dehalococcoidales bacterium | reverse complement strand
GTGGTACTCTACAGAGGGGGGTCCGCCGAGGGCGCTAGTTAGTGGATTTTGGCGCGCGGCCGGTTCTTTTACCTCACTCAGGCCTATGAATACCCCCTGTGTTTTCGACGTTGGCAGGTCGTCGATAAGCCGTTTGCGTCTCAGGCACACGAAAGCCGATACAAGAAATCCGAGAACGAATAAAGAACCTACGATCAATGGCGTTGTTTGCAATGCTATTCTCCAGGGTCAGCCAATGATACTTTAGGGATAGCGAAGCGTCAAGAGTTTTCCCGGATTAATATCCGCGCTCCCTGCCGTCCCGGGCCGTGACTCGTGAATCCATTTCCTTCGTCGTTTGTCGTTGCGAACATGCGCAGCGAGTTGCGCCCTGAAAACTCGTTGCTGTGTGGCACCGAATCTTCTTCTTCATAATCTCTTGAAATTACTGATGTTAAGATGGGGCCGAATAATTTGGTCTGAAACGTCAGATATTAGCAGGATTGAGCGAGGGGTTTTGTAAAAATCAAAACCTGCTACATTGGAAAAACTACTCCGCGGAATGCAGTGCTTTAGACAGATCCGTTATTAGACTTCGGATGTATTGCGCCTATCAACTACTGTTTGATCCAATTTATAGTTCCGATACTGGGACCCAGGTAGTCAAGCTCGAAGTTTTGATATGCGCTGGAAGCAGGGATTTCAAAAGCCATTTGACCCGTTAAAGACCCTCCGTTTAACACATCAGCTGTAGAAAGCCTGTTCTGCAATACCGAAATGTTTTCGCAATTGTATTCGGTGTTTGATAGATTCAATTTGAAATACCAATCCATGACGGAAAAAGAAGCATATCCCTGGTTTTGAATCGTCAGATTGACTACCATGAAAATATTGCCTGAGGTTGGTTTAACTGGAAACGACCCGGTTCCAATTTGTGTCGCTGAGATCCCTGAATATGTGACGATGATGCTCCTGCCAATCCCTGTAGTCGGTGGTGGTGGAGAGTAGGATGTGGTGGGCGGCGGAGAGTATATCGTCACGGGTGGAGAATATACCGTCACGGGAGGGTATGTGATGATGACGGTATTAGGCGATGCCGTGGAAGTTTGATAGCTTGTACTGGCAGGAGCGGTGACGGTTGCCGTTTGAACGGAAGTTACAGACTTGATTACTGTTGTGGGTACAGGCAATATAATTGTCTGCGGGGGGGGCGTGACTGACTGGGTGATGATGTCAGTTTGAGTAATAGTATTTATTTGGGTCGTAATGTCCGTTTGGGTTGTCGTGACCATATTCGTTATAGGTGTATAGGGAGCCAGAACAGGGGTTTCCCGGCAACTTGCCAGCAGCACAAACAGAACCAATGATATAGAAAAAACCGCTCCAATAGCTTTGCCTTGCAGTCTCATTCTCATAATCTCCTCTTATCAGCTATCCGGGCATCCACAAAACCTGAAGGAAGGTCGTGTTTAATACTGTTAGAACCATTATTTGAGTTTATCCAATCGTCCGTTCTCCATCTGGAAGGCCCTGTTGGCAAAAGCCAGCAATTGCGTGTTATGGCTAACGACCAGAAACGTAACACCCTTGTTGTTATAGTCCCGAAGAATCCCCATGACTTCATTTTCGGTCCTGTCATCGAGGTCGCTGGAAGGTTCATCAGCCAGGATTAATTGGGGCTCATTTATAAGCGCCCGTGCCAGAACTATGCGTTTTTGTTCACCTGCCGAAAGGTGTCTGGGATAGACATCCTTTTTACCTGCCAGCCCAACCATTTCCAGGAGCATAATAGCTTTGGTACCAGCATCCTTTCGGCCTGACAATTCAGCAGGTACGCACAGATTCTCTTTTACCGTCAACGCTGGGAGCAAACTGGGGAACTGGAAGACAAAACCAATCTTGCGACTCCGCAGGGAAGAAAGCTGACTGTCAGTCATCTCACTCAGTTCCTGGTTATCCATTTTCACTTTACCTGATGTGGGCTTTATAAGCCCGGCTGCCAGATTCAGAAGCGTGGTCTTTCCTGTCCCCGACCGGCCGAATATTATAACGAAATCCCCACGGTTGATATCCAGACTCACATCTCTCACGGGCGTGATGGTTGTGGCATCATCCAGATGGAAGTTCCTGGTTACGTTTTGGAATGACAACATAGCACTATTCTCTCATAGCAACGGCCAATTCCTGACGGGACAGGCGGATTGCCGGTATCAGAGCTGATAACGACAGGGAAAATATAGCCAGCCCGAGCCCTGCGCTGAAAAGCCCCATAAATGATGGTAGCGAAGGGAACAAAAAGGGCATTTTCAGGGAACCTGCAATCATATCCTTGAATATGAAAAGAACCAGCGCGGTTATCGAAATGCCGGCAACAGCGCCGCTGAATGCCAGCACAGAGGCTTCGCATAATAGCGAAAAAAAGATGAATACCCGCGTGCCACCCATGGCCCGCAAAATAGCCATCTCCGTGCGCCGCTCGTTGGCAGCCATCGAAAATATGATGCTGATCAATACCATGGTCAATGCCCATACTATTACAGAGACAGCAAAGAAACCCCACAGAAGACCATTTATCTGGTTACGGAATGTGCCAAAAAGATTCGGGCTTTCCAATGGAACCATCCCGTCTGTCTCGTTCATGATTTGAATGGCGACCCCGTGAGCGGCAACCCCGGGATCAACTTTGACCAGAATAGTAGAGATACGCAACGGATCGACATTGAGAGGCATCAAGGCTGTTGTCCTGGACGATGCTGCCATTTTTAAGGCAGTATCCAGCGTCATAAACAGGGTCTGATCCATACCAGTCCCTGTGGGTTCCAGATTACCCATCAAAGCCATATCGTAGCCATACAACCGGATATATTTTGCACCCTCCGGCACAAAAACATAGTGGCCGCCGATAACCTCTCCAGTATCCAGACTGCGACCCAGATTCTTTTCCAGCCATGGCGTGATGGTAAAATCACTTGCTGGGTCGAATACTACGATAAACATCTCGGACACCGCGCAACACGGAGAGTCGAACATGGAAGTTAAATAAATCTGCGGTGACACAGCGGAAACACCGGGTATGTCGGCTATTTTCTTTATGTTGGTCCTTGGCATCCAGACATCAACCGGTTTGCCCATCAGCAGGGCCGTTTCGATTTTTATTTCTGCACCCGAGGGAACCACCAGAATATCTGCCCCCAGTCTCTTCAAACCTGAGTCCAGACTATAGCGGGCACCAGCGATAACAATCGTCGTTGCCAGCAAAAATCCCGCCATTCCCATCACAGCCAGAAATATGGCGATGCTCCTGAACCCGCTGCCCCGGATATTTTTGATGGCTAGACGAAATAAGAACAAAAATTAATCCTCCGATTTTCTGGCCAGCCACAAAGTAATCAGGCTGGTTATGATAACTAAAGAACCCAAAATAATCAGTGAAGGTTTCATTAGGGTATGGCATATCATAGTGGGAGTCGCACATACTCCTATTAGCTTATTGGGAAGCAAGATAACGAAAGCCCCCAAAATAACACCCATGATGCCCAAATGGAATAAAT
Organism: uncultured Dehalococcoidales bacterium; assembly: GCA_964564995.1. GTDB lineage: Bacteria > Chloroflexota > Dehalococcoidia > Dehalococcoidales > UBA1222 > SURF-27. The sequence continues at coordinate 1,961 of CAZMDI010000100.1, read as the reverse complement.
ACCTTTTGCGCCGCGAGGCGGCAATCAGGACCCCCACCGCCAACAGCGGAACTCCGACAGCAATTTCTGCCACTCCTGTCCAGTGGCACTTCATCGAGACCTGTGCCCCTGCACTGGTCGTCAAATACCTGCCTTGAGACTGGCAATCGGAGTAAACAGGGATTACGGCTACTGCAATGCCGAGTACCACCATGAATATCCCTAGGAACTTGTTCATTTTTTAACTCCTTGCCTGTAATATGTCTGAAATTTATCTCATCTTCACAGGAGGGGTTTTTATCCACCGGATACTATAACTGCGCACACCCGAATACGTTATCATGGTGCTTTCGGTGCTTTTGAGTATGCTGGTTGGCACATTAAACGCAAGGACGCCGCTGATTTTCCCCCCGTTCTGCAGGTCAAACGATCTCATATTGCTGTACGACCCATCTCTCTGGTCACTGATAAGGCCGTCGAAATTGACCGGAGGACGTATGCCGGGTTCCCCGAAAATCTCACCCATCACCAGCGAAAAATACTCCGGGGATGTATTAAAAGACTCGTAACCAAGGTTCTCGATGGTCATACTCACCAGCAGGTAAAGGGCGCTGTCTTTTTGTACCCACAAATAATTCTCTGAATATGTAATCGCGATTGCGGGATCCGCTATCTCGATGTCGGACTCCGAAGCTGATGGCTCTGATATCCTGATACATTCGACATTCTGTTGGATCGGAGATACCCAGGCAAGCTGGTACCCCACCCGGGGCGAAACTGCCTCTGGAGGCACTTGAAAGGTAAATTCACCGTTAGCCATTTCGCCGTTATTCAGGGCTAAGGTGGCAATCTCGCTTTTTATTGGCTCGTAGTGGTAGCCTTCTACAACAACCGCCAACATTTCAGGGACAACCTTAAAAAGCTCATAGCCTTTGTTATTGATAGTCGCCTTTATGATGAGGTTGAGATATCCTGATGCCACCTGCCCGGCAAAGGTTCCAACATATGAAATCTCTATCACAGGTTTTGATGATGTTTTAACAGAGTCTCCGTTGTATGAAGTGCAGGCTGAAGGGAATACTAGCAAAGCCGGTCCCATCACCAGTAAAGTGGCGAACCATGTTATTCTCCGCTTCATCGACAAACCAAAAACCTGCATCATTTAAATCAAACAAGACCCACTGTATTATGCCTATCACCAAAGTCCCTGGGGGAGTGGGTCTGGCACTCCCCCAGGTCCCCCCGTGATTTACCTGACGATAGTTGCCACGTTAGAGTATTCTGATTTGGCGGTAATCGTTTGGAAGCCAGGCGTTGCGCTATCCCCGACCACGTTGATGGCATATACCCTGTAAGAATATGTAGTATTGATTTGCAGAACGGTAGGATCCAGATAGGTGACGATGGAACCCTTGCCTGGGGCTGCCGGCACGTTGGATATCCTTCTCCAAGTCGCCCCGTTATTGGTGCTTCTTTCTATGCTGAAACCGGTCTCGTTGATAGAATTGTCTATCCACTGCAGCGTGGCCTTGTTATTGGCAACCGAACATGATAGGCTCAGCGGTTTCCACGGCGCAACAGCGAAGCATAGCGGGTGCATCATATCCATTTCCTCGTGAGCCAGGATGTGGCAGTGCCAGACATATTCCCATCCGAAGTTGATATAATGATTAGTTATCCCCGCCATAGGGTTTCCCGCGGGGTCAGTCCATCCCGTCGGCCCGGGCGCTTCCAGCGCAGCTCCGTCAGGTAAGGTGGGGTCAAGCAGACGGCGGCTGTTGGGCACTTCGAACGGGATCTGCGCAAGCCCCGGAGCTATGGGCCTCAGGGCGACTGTGACCTGCTCCAGTGGATTCATCCTGAAAGTATCTTTCCAACCCAGTTCGTTGTCGTCCACGCCCATCATGATACCGTCCCAGGCAACCCTGCTTATGACCTGCACATTGAACAGATGCACATGCAACGGGTGAGTATCCACCCCG
>CAZMDI010000099.1:0-5519 GCA_964564995.1 uncultured Dehalococcoidales bacterium | reverse complement strand
CTGCCGGTCACCCTGGTCCCATGTATCACTTCGTGCATACGATTGAAACAGCGAATGAGGGTTGATTTGCCGCAGCCTGAAGGCCCAATGATAGCGGTTATGGACCTGGGTTTGATATCCAGGTTAACATCCTTCACGGCAAGGAAGGCACCGTAATACGCCCGCAAATTCTCGGCCTTCAGGATATATTCTTTGTTCCCCAAAGAAACTTCTTTACCCATGCTTTCTGTTTGTTTATTAGCGTCCATTGTTATTCCTCATAATTCTGCTAAACGTGCCGTTTTCGGCTTAGCCAGCGCACGGCAATACTGATGATAAGCACTAGAACCACAAGCACAAAAGCCCCGGCCCACGCCTGCTGCTGCCAGTTTTTATCCGGCGAAAGGGAGTAGCGAAAAATCTGTAGCGGCAATGCTCCGATTGGTTTTCCCAGTCCGCTATACCCGAATGAATTCCCCAGTGCGGTAAAAAGGAGAGGGGCGGTCTCCCCCGAGATTCTGGCCACACCCAGCATGACACCCGTCACGATGCCCGTTAGGGCTCCCGGGATGACGACAGACACAACTGCGCGCCACCGTGGGATTCCAAGAGCTAAGGCCGCCTCTCTCATCGAACCGGGCACCAGTCGCATGGATTCTTCAGTGGTACGCGCTACAACTGGGATCATGATTATAGCCAGTGCAGCTCCAGCCGAAAAAGCAGAATAGGTATGCATCGGCTTGACGATGACCGCATATGCAAATATTCCAACTACAATGGACGGCACTCCGGCAAGGATGTCGGTGGCAAAACGTACGGCGGATGCAGTAAAAGGACTGCCGAATTCCGAAAGGAATATACCTGTCAGAAGTCCGATGGGCACAGCGATTATAGACCCCATCCCCACAAGGATAAGGGTCCCGATAATTTCGTTCCGCATACCGCCGCCCGGCTGCCCGGCGGGTGCTGCGGTGCTGGTGATGAAGCCCAGATTGATAAAAGACAGTCCGTGCACGATGATGTATCCAATCATCAGGCATACAACGATTATTGCGACACCGGCTCCGAGCGAACTCAAGCCCAGCATCAACAGGTTAACCCATTTTCTGGTTGATGGCTGTCGTGATTCCATAGTTAATCCGCTCTGCCCTTAACGGACGCCAATCTCCAGATGAGAAAACGGGCGATCACGTTTACAGCCAGAGTGATGATGAACAAAATAAGCGCGAGTTCGATAAGGCTGTTAAGCGAAAGTCCCGAGGACTCGCCGAAATCGCTTGCCAGTTTGCTGGCCACCGTGGTGCCTGGAGAAAACAGCGAGGGGGTGATCCGGTATCCGTTCCCTATCACCATGGTTACTGCCATAGTTTCGCCCAGTGCCCTTCCCAGGCCCAGCATAATAGCCCCAACCAGCCCGGAACGTCCGTAAGGTAATACCGCCTTGCTGATAGTTTCCCAGCGTGTTGCCCCCAGCGCCAGCATCGCTTCTCTTTGTGTCCCTGGCACTGACCGCAGCACGTCCCGGCTTAGCGATGTGATTATAGGGATTATCATTATCGCCAAAATGATGGCTGCTGCCATAAAACCAAATCCGAATGGTGGACCCTGAAAAAAGGGCAGAGAACCGAAATGTGTGCCGAGCCAGCTTTCTATCGGGCTTCTTACCACCGGGACCAGCACGAATAACCCCCATAATCCAACAATAACGCTCGGTATGGTGGCCAGTATTTCGATGATGAAAGAAGCCGTACTCCTTAGCCAGGGGGGAGCTATCTCTGTCAGAAATATCGCAGCTCCTATGCTGACCGGGATGGCGATAGCAAGAGCTAAAAGCGAACTTAAAAGGGTGCCGTAAACGGCAGGTAAGGCGCCATAGGCGTTTTTCACGGGGTCCCAATTTTTGCCTATTAAAAAGGAGAAACCTGATTCCTTGATGGCCGGCCAGGCTTGTATGAACAGGATAATCAGAATATTGATCAAAATGCCGATGACGATAATCGCACAGGCGAGGGCGATTCTGTGGAATATCAAGTCACCTGGTCGAAATGAAATCTTCGTCTTGCTTTTTATCATGACTCTTGATTATCTCACTTTAACATTATTGTTTCATCCCGACAGATATTTTCCCCAAAATACACAACAGAGCAACAAATCCAGGTCTGACTCTTGTTTTCTTTCTTTGGGGGTTGTGTTCAAGAAAAGAGTTTAAACAACAACGTAAATAAATATCCGAGTATCAGGCAAGCTGGGAAGGTAAGCACCCAGGTGATTATGATTTGTCGACTGACGCCCCAGTTAACGGCCGACATTCGTCGGGTCGCTCCCACACCCATTATTGCTGTCCCGATAGTGTGAGTCGTGCTCAGGGGAATTCCAAAACGTGAAGCACACAGGATGGCGATGCTGGCGGCAGTCTCGGCGGCGAAGCCGTTTACCGGTTCAAGGCGGGTTATTTTGGTTCCCATGGTTTTAATAATTCTCCACCCTCCAAGCCCCGTGCCGATGGCCATGACACCGCCGCAAAGCAGTACTACCCACATCGGAACCTCGAAGGTCGGTAGCACGCCTCCCATAAAAAGAGCGAGCGTGAATACCCCCATGAATTTTTGTCCATCGTTACTTCCGTGACTGAACGCCATGAAACCTGCCGAAAATATCTGAAGCCTTCCGAATAGTCTGTTAGCGTTTGACCTGTGGGCATTGCGAAAGAGCCAGTAGATAGCGACCATGATTAAAAAAGCCAGTGCAAAACCTACTATTGTCGAGACGCCTAGCCCGATAAGTACCTTGCGCCAACCCTCCCACAGCAGTACTTTAGGTCCTGCTGTTGCCAATCCTGCGCCTGCTAGCCCGGCTAGTAACTCATGGGTTTCGCTCGTAGGTATCCCGAAATACCAGGCCGTGGTGGTCCAGACTATTACCGTTAACATTGCTGCTGCGACAGTCGCAAGCGTGATGCTTTCTGGCCGCAAAATATCGGTTCCGATGGTAGTAGCTACGGCAGTCCCGGTTATAAGTACGCCGGCCATATTAAATATTGCCGCCATAATGACGGCTTTCATCGGCGAGAGGACTCTGGTTCCAACTACCGTGGCTATAGCATTGGCTGCATCGGTCAAACCGTTGGTGAATTCAGCTCCTAAAACGAGCAATAACACTAATAGAAGGCCGATGCTCATGCCACCAATATAGAAGGTCGATTTTAAGGTCTCATTAACGATTTGTTAAGAGAATGTTAAATCTTGTGCGAAACACCGTTATGTAATGTATTATTAAAAAAGACTCGGATTTTGTGAAATATTTATTACATTACCACCAAATATTTTATAGTGTGGAAACGATATTGGTGAATGTTCAATTGCGTTAAAAACAAGTAACGGGATCACTCGGAGACTTCGGAGGTTTTAATGTGTATTAACATAAAGGATAAAGGCTAGGCGGGGATTGATCCCCGCCTAGCCGATTTAAGCCTTTACGATGGTATGATTCTTATCCGATGTAAAGTGAAGCCCCCTGATATTTGATTGATTTGACCAGTGCTTCTGCTTTTAACACCGCTGCGCTTGAAAGCTGGGCGTAGTATAAAGCAGGGCAATCACTCTGCCCGGTGTGGATGGCCCACCAGAGCATGTTCACAAGGGCCGTTCCTTTGATCTTGTCAGTCTGGTTGGTATAAACGAGGATCCATGTGAAACCTACGATGGGATAGGCGGCCGCATCGCTGGAGTTGGTGATCATTATACGAGCGTCATCAGGAAGAGTGACTCCATTTGCGGCGGCAGTCGCCGATGCCACGCTGGGGGAGGTGTAGTTGCCTGCGGCATTTTTAAGCTGGGCGTAAGGGAGGGAGTTCTGCATTGCGTAAGCAAGCTCGACATATCCGATTGAGTTAGGGGTCTGCTGTACTGAACCTGCCACTCCTGCGTTGCCTGATCCGCCTATGCCGGTCCCTTTAGAGTCATTCGGCCATGAGACAGAATTTGCGGTTCCAGGTCCGGCATGCCAGGCTGGGCTTACTTTGTCAAGATAATTGGTGAAAATATTGGTGGTACCTGAACTGTCAGAGCGGTGTACGGTGGCGATGATAGCATTAGGAAGCGTTAATGTTGGGTTTAGCGTAGCGAGGGCGGGGTCATTCCACTTGGTAATGACTCCCAGGTAGATATTGGCCAGCACTTCTCCGGTAAGCTTTAGCTGTCCAGTGGTTATGCCCGACAGGTTATAGATGACGGCTTCGGCGCCAGCGGTCATGGGAATAGTGACTAAAGTGCCGTAAGCTGCCTGGGCTGCATCCAGCTGGGCCTGAGTCAGGATTCCGTCGGAGGCACCGAAGTTGACTGTACCGTTAGTGATGGCAGTGATGCCAGCACCCGAACCAACTGATTGGTAGTTAATCTTGGTGCTGGTGAGAGCGAAGTACTTACTGAACCACACACTGTAGAGGGGATTGGGGAATGTTGCGCCGGCTCCATCCAGGCTCACTGCCATTGTTGTGGGAGGAGCTGTCGCGGTAATTGTAGTTGGAGGGGCGGTGGTGGTTTGTACCACTGTGGTGGCGGGTGCTGTGGTTATCACTGTTGTCGCCGGTGCAGTCGTTACGATGGTGGTAGCTGGTGCGGTCGTGACTATTGTGGAGGGCGGGGCTGTTACGGTCAATTCTGTCGTTTTAACCGTAGTGCAACCGGCGAACGCCCCGACGACCATCATGCTGGCGATTAACAGGAATGTGGCTTTTCTAAGGATCCCTTTCAATTCTTCTTGCTCCTATCCGTTTTATTTTTAACCATTGGAGATGAAATCGTTATGTATGACCTATATATTAAAGAAGTTTGGTTATTTGAGATGGTGTTCCGCGATATCAGGCGCGCGTTCCACCTCGACTTCGTCCAGTACCTCAGGATGTTCGAAGAGCAGGTGCATTACTGCCTCCGCAGTCGCCATGTTGGTTGCCAGCGGCACATTGTGTACGTCGCAAACCCGCATAAGGGCCGCTATGTCCGGTTCATGTGGTTGAGCCATGAGGGGATCTCGGAGAAATATGACCGCCTTAACAGTTCCGCTTGCAACCATTCCGCCTATCTGCTGGTCTCCGCCCATTGGGCCGCTGTTGACCAAAGTGATGGGCAAGCCGGTGCCTTCCCGTACCAGTTGGCCGGTGCTGCGTGTGGCAACGAGCGACAACCGCGCCAGTTGATCTCTATGTTCACGTACAAGCTTTACCATTTCCTCTTTTTTCCCGTCATGTGCGATAAGCGCCAGGGTCAGTTGTGTTTCCATTATATTTTCCTTTTTGTTTTTCACTATTTAAGATTAACAGAGCAGTATTAACCAGAACTTAAGGTTTTATTAAGGGATTGTAAAAGTTGCAAATTGCAATGTACCGCAAAATTTCAGCAAGCTTGATAAACCGTTAAACGATTTAATAGAAAGAGATGGGCCAGGAATAAGTATAATGCGAAAAATAAGAGTGGAGAAAGGTTTAGTTGTTCGACGATATCGGGAGGATAAAATGAATCGTCGTTCCGTTTCCGGGTGTGCTT
>CAZMDI010000098.1:0-5557 GCA_964564995.1 uncultured Dehalococcoidales bacterium | reverse complement strand
CTTTCGGTGTCCCCCGGGCTATATTTACGGAAGCCGCACTCTCTTATATCGGCATAGGGGTCAAGCCGCCAACCCCCAGTTGGGGAGCCATGATACACGATGGGTATAATGTTATGTTTACTGCGCCGCACCTGGTGATAGTTCCGGCTGTGGCCATCGCTCTCATCATGTTAGCTTTTACTTTCCTGGGTGACGGCCTGCGTGACGCGCTCGACCCAAGGTCTAGAAGGTAATTATGTCAACGCTGTTGGATGTCCGCAATCTGGTCACGCGTTTTCATACCCAGGACGGTGTGGTGAAAGCCGTAAACGGGGTTTCATTTACAGTAGCTAAAGGAGAAACGATAGCCATCGTAGGAGAAAGCGGCTGCGGTAAGTCCGTCACGTCGCTCTCGATTCTTCGCCTCATAGCCCAACCAGCAGGCAAAGTTGTTTCCGGGGAAGCCCTCTTGGACGGGATAGACCTTCTTAAACTTCCATCAGAAGAAATGCGCAGGATCCGGGGCGCGCGAATATCAATGATATTTCAGGAGCCGATGAGTTCACTTAACCCGGTACTCACAATCGGACGGCAAATGACCGAGCAGCTTGAACTTCACAAACATATGGGGCAGGAAGAAGCCCTGGCTGAAGCCATCAATCTTTTAAAACTCGTTGGCATCCCTCAGGCCGAACGCCGTGTCAAAGATTATCCGCATCATTTCAGCGGAGGTATGCGGCAGCGAGTAATGATAGCGATGGCTATTTCTTGCAAGCCACAACTCGTCATCGCGGATGAACCAACGACCGCGGTAGATGTCACGATCCAGTCCCAACTGCTTGAGCTTATCAGGGGAATCACGGACGAAATGGGCATGTCTCTGATCCTCATCACGCACAATCTGGGTGTAGTCGCCCGTTACGCTCGGAGAGTTTATGTAATGTACGCCGGTACAGTTGTGGAGCATGGACCGGCCCTTGAGGTATATCACCGCCCTCTTCATCCCTATACGTCCGGGCTTCTTGCGTCGGTCCCGAGGCTTGACGAGCCTCGCAAAGGCCGCCTGGCACCAATCGAAGGCCAACCGCCCGATATGATGTGCCCTCCCGTCGGGTGCCCGTTCCAGCCTCGTTGCGCATATGCTCTACCAAAATGCCTTAAAGACAAACCTGAATTGCAAGAGATAACCCCGGGCCATTTTACAGCCTGCTGGGTCGCATTTAGCGGGGAGACACTGTGGCAGAAAACGTCGTAATAGAAGTAAACAACTTGGCCAAATACTTCCCGATAACTTCGGGGCTTTTCTTTCAGAAAAAAGTGGCTGAGGTAAAAGCTGTAGACGGCGTCAGTTTCGCAATCCATCGCGGTGAGACCCTGGGGCTCGTGGGCGAGAGCGGTTGCGGTAAGACCACAGTAGGCAAATGCGTTCTGCAACTCTACCGGGCTACCTCGGGAGAGGTCATTTTCGAAGGGAAAAACCTCTGTGACCTCAATGAAAACCAACTCAGACCTCTGCGGCGCAAGCTTCAGGTCGTTTTTCAGGATCCCTATGATTCTCTTAATCCGCGTTTTACCGCAGCAGATATCATCGGGGAACCACTTCAAATCAACAGCGATGTGCGCGGCAGCGATTTTGACAAGCGTATCGCGGAACTGTTGGACATCGTGGGGCTGGCTCCGTATATGGCAGACCGATATCCGCACGAGTTTAGCGGCGGACAGAGACAACGTCTTGGTGTAGCGAGAGCACTGGCTCTTCAACCCGAGTTCATCGTCTGCGATGAACCCCTTTCCGCACTGGATGTATCGATTCAAGCTCAGATAATAAATCTTCTTGACGACCTCCAAGATAAATTCGGCATCGCATATCTTTTCATATCGCATGATCTTTCGGTTGTCAGGCACATGAGCGATCGTGTCGGTGTGATGTACCTCGGAAAAATGATGGAGCTTGCCGAACGAGATGAAATCTACAAGTCCCCTTTGCATCCATACACCCAGGCGCTTCTTTCAGCTGTGCCTATTCCTGACCCTGCGGTTGAAGCAAAACGCCAGATCATAGTTCTTAAGGGTGAAGTACCGAGCCCCATCAATCCGCCGTCCGGTTGTGTATTCCACCCGAGGTGCCCAAAGGCATTTGATGACTGTTCCAAGCTGATTCCGTTGCTCAATGATGCAGGGAGCGGACATCAGGTCGCCTGTCTGCTTTATAAAACAAGCTGGCCCTAAACTATAACACTGATGTAGGCTGGTTGTTTCACATCCTTTCGAATTTATGGCAAAAAGCTGATATCAGGTTCTCGTTGTTTCTGTTGCAGCCTCGATGAAATGGAACGGACGCTTTCAGATCTCAAAACATCCGGCGAAGTAGAGTCTGAATTCCATCAAACAATCATCAAATATTTTGTAGGTATGAACCATTATTCCGGTGTGCCGAGGGTGCCGCCAAAGAGCCTAATGTTGCCTTGACCTTAGATTCCCTTGATGTTAAATTATGTGTACTGGACTGGTCCCTGTAGCTCAGTTGGATAGAGCAGCTGCCTTCTAAGCAGCTTGTCGCGCGTTCGAATCGCGCCAGGGACACTTTTAGCCTCAAATCGAACCCTTCTGCTACCCCCGAAACGCCTCAACCACAAACTGCCTATCCATTTTTTCATTCGACTGCACGCAAAGTAACACAAAATCATATCGCGCCCGATGGTTCTCTGATAACCTCAAATCATGAGGACGGGGATATGATCACGATAGCAGAGGGGCTAAAGGCTTACCACATCTATGCTCAGGCCTCGGGGCATAGTAAAAGCACCATCCGCTGGATTACCAGCGCGGTTACGTATTTCTCGGAGTTCCTCGGTGACAAGCAGGACATCAGCCAGATCACGGCAAATGACCTGAGGCGCTTCATCATCGCTTTCGGTGAACGCCGTGGATATGTTAAGCACCCCTTTAAACCGGAACGCAAGGAACCGCTGGCTCCTATAACGGTTCAGACGTACGCCAGGGCGATCAGAGCTTTCTTCGGGCACATGGCGGCAGAAGACCTGATACCCGCTAACCCGATGCAACGCGTAAAAATCCCGAAAGTGCAAATCCGCGCCGTCCCGACATTTTCGGCATCTGAGGTCGAACGTCTACTCAGGGCGCCAGACAGAACGACTTCGGCCGGATTCCGAGACTTCGCACTCATGTTTACTTTTATTGACACCGCAGCCAGGCTTTCCGAGCTCTGTAATCTTCATGAAAAAGATGTAGACATTGAACACGGGTCGCTGAAAGTGATGGGTAAAGGCGGAATAGAAAGAACCGTTCCGATCGGATCCAGGGTTTGCAGGGCATTGTTAAAATATAAATTAAAATATCGTCCTCATCCGATCGGCACCGATGCTTTTTGGCTCTCGGAGGACGGGGGACAAATCACGCTTAATCGAGTAGAATCTCAAATAAGACGCTATGGGAAAAAGGCCGGGTTACAGCGTTGTTATGCTCACAAACTGCGCCACACTGGCAGCGTGCTATTTCTCCGTAACGGTGGAGACCCCTTCTCACTCCAAAAAATGTTGGGGCACACCACCTTGCAGATGACCCGCCACTACTGCAACCTCGCGGATACTGATGTCAAGCAAGCGCACATCAAATTCGGAGTCGCCGACCGCTTAAAAATATAAGTATCGATAAAACCTTGGTAATCGGGTTGGCATGTATTTAAAGTACGAGATAGTTCAGCCTAGACCATCGGCCGAACTATCTCGTGCCCACAAAAATAGCATTTATACTTGGTCGAAATCTTTACAAGGTTGTCTTTCAACTCAGATGAGGTTTGCAAAGTGCTGGCATGTCCCAGAAAACTCTCGTCAATCAGCCAGCGATGGTCACTGTTCTGACATAGCTGGTAAGCCTCTTTCTGAAGTGGCCCAACCGGCTTTGGGTGGCTACGATGATAAATATGGTCTGAGTTAACCCAATTGTCTACTTCTGGTTTCAAGTAATGGTGTTGTTTTCCAGGTATTTTACCCGGTATTTTCCCTTCTCGGCCCAATTTTCTAATTTGGTCTGGACCAACTCCGAGAATTGCCGTAAGGTCATTGGTATCGTAATACGATTTCTCGTCGATGTTCTTTGTTATGTTATCCTGACAAACAACACAAATGGAGCCGGGATTTTGCTGGCTCAAATCTCTTTGGCAAATTTTGCAATACCGTTTATTTTCCACTTGTTGCCTGAATGCCCCCAACGTCCCAATGTTACATCCATGCGCGAGGCTAATCAAGCTATCGTTAGCGGGGAGAGACTCATGACTACCGGTTGCAAGATAGGACACCTCCGACTATTCAACCTTTAAATCCACCTCAAAAGACCGGAATCGAGGGTGCCATGCCAGGCTGTCAGTGTCCCATCCAAAAAGGCTTGCCAGGTGGTGATACATCTATATGAAGCTGCTGTCTCGGTAATGGCTAAGTTGCCTTGTGGCACATGGTGCACGATGCATTCAGCCTAGGCGTGTCGCTGATTGAAGAGTTATCATGAACCCCCCAGTCGAGTTCGGGCAGCATGGCGTGGCATTGCTCGCATGGGTGCACGCTTTCATACACCAGATGCAGCGCGCTGCCAGTAACGCCGTGGCATGAGATGCAGTTCTCAAAACCATTGAGGGGGTGAGTCATTACTCTCGGTTTGCCACCGGTGGACAGACCGCCGATTCTGCCTTCTCCGGCGAGGGTAGTCTGAGCAATGGCCGAGAGACTAGAAGCCGGTGATGAGGTTTCGGGTGCGCGGGTATACCGGATGGTAGTCCCGGCTTTATCTGTCGAGGAGCAACCTGCGGACAGGGCTATTATTGCCACCATAGAAATGAGAATCAATGAAACAATGTTCAATTTATCCATCTGCGTCCTTTTTCCGAAACTCCCGATTCTAATCGTCTATATTAGAACATAGAACGCTCTGTCGTAAAATGAATCCCGGGCGCGCGAGCGAATGTCCCGCCGATAATAATAGAAAAAACCTGAGCCTTCACTCCCTCTTGATTTCGATATAAGCCCTCAGTGTATCCGGGTCTATCTCGGGCATCCAATCTTGGTTCAGCACTCTGGGTTACGGAGAGCAATTTTTGCCTGAAACTGACACTCTTATTTAAGCTATAAATGTTCCTTAATTGGTGGAAAGATGTGGAGTATTCAGATTGTTGGTCGCCATGTAACCCGTCATTTTGCTGATGGGGCAACTGATAACATACTGAAGAGCGCATTTTACAGAGATTTTACATCTGGGTAATATGGAGACAACAATCCTGTACTAAAGTGATAGTCAAGGAGGAACAGACTATGAAGAAAAGGTTTTTGATAATCGTTAGCGGCTTGATATTAGCCGCCGTACTGGCCCTGGGCGCGGTGCCTGTAGCTGCAAGTGCCATCACTGCCAGCCAGACTTCACCCGCTGCGCTGGCGGCTCACCCGGAAAAAGCGATGACCCGGCTGCTGAACATCCAGGACCAAGCCAAGGTTGACGGCATAATGGACAAGGGCGTAGGCGCGGGCAAGGTAGCTGACGCACGAGCCGACGAAATCGAGGCTTTATGGCC
>CAZMDI010000097.1:0-5585 GCA_964564995.1 uncultured Dehalococcoidales bacterium | reverse complement strand
CCCCTAAGATCGTTCGCCGCCACCATGCCGGCCAGGTTTACGGGGTCTTTTGCGGTACCGAATTGAGGCGCATAACACAATTCAGCTTCCTCTAGATCAAAGACCGTAGAATGTCTTTGAATCGCCATTGCGATCACATCAATGCGTTTCTCGACACCTTCTTCGCCGACGGCCTGCGCCCCAAGGATCCTACCGTCTTCGGGGGAATAGATGAGTTTCATCGAGATCGATTTTGCCCCCGGGTAATAATTGGCGTGATGGCTCGGGTGAAGAAAAACCTTCTCATATGGGATATTTTTTCCATTAAGGCTATGACGCACCAGGGTCTTTTCACTCGCCCCGGTAGCCGCGACAGTGATATTGAACACCTTGCACACCATGGTGCCTTGAACGCCTCGGAACTGTGAATCGCGTCCCAAAATAACGTCTGCCGCTATGCGCCCCTGCCTGTTGGCCGGGCCGGCCAGGGGCACTAAGGCCCATTCCCCGGTTGTAAAATCCCGTACTTCGACGGCATCTCCGACCGCCCAGATATTTGCGTCGCTGGTGCGCATCTGGTGCGTTACCCGGATGCCGCCCAAACCACCGATTTCCAGACCGGCTTGTTTTGCCAATGAAGTTTCAGGGCGGACGCCGGCAGCTAACAGTACCATCTCACTCTCATATATCATCCCTGATTTAGTAGTTGTAGAAATGATATTTTCACTGGGTCCGCGATCGAATCTGGCTACTCCGTCACCGAGGTGAAGTGCGATACCGTTGGAGATAAGGTGCTCTTGTATGGAGGAAGCTATCTCGGGGTCTAGCGGAGGCATAACCTGAGATAGCATTTCAATGATGGTGACAGAGATCCCCAGCCTGACTAAATTCTCCGCGGTTTCAAGGCCGATAAACCCCCCGCCCACCACAACCGCTCGTTTTACATTGTTGGAGGAGATCCAGTTCTTCATAAGATGGCTGTCGGGTATCGTCCTCAAGATAAATATGCCCGGTAGATCTATTCCTTTGAGCGGTGGTCTGACAGGAGATGAACCGGGAGCCAGCACCAGCGCATCATAATTTTCCGTGCTGGTTTCACCTGTCAAAAGATCCCGGACCTGTATCTCGCGTTTTTCCCTGTCGATCGCAATCACTTCGGACTGAGTCCTGACCTGGATATCAAATCTGCTTTTAAAAAGCTCAGGCGTAGCCACCAAAAGGCTCTTTTCATGAGTGATAATGTCCCCCACGAAGTATGGCAAACCGCAATTGGCGAAAGAGACATACGGGCCGCGTTCGAACATGACTATCTCTGCATCTTCCGAAAGCCTTCGGGCCCTTGCCGCACAGGATGCGCCGCCCGCGACCCCACCGACTATCAATATGCGCGGCTTCCTGGTATGTCCTTTTGAATGGGGATTCATGGTCATGATACCTTCCCTTCAGCACCTGTTTAACAATCGATTCGGCCCTATGCGTCTATAATCGCACCCATCGGGCAATAACTGATGCAGGTCAAACAACCTGTGCATTTTTCAGAGTCGATTTCAGGAAGTCCATGCCCCCTCTGTATCAAAGCGTCAAATGGACAAACCCTGATAGCCGGACAAACATGGTTCTGAGGACATCGTCTTGCATCAACCTTAATCATTGTAATAACTTCCCTTCCGATGTTCCAATATTATTTATATATTAGCATATATGCATATTATGGAACAAATGAATACTGAGCTCAACTTTTAGCCACTTTTCAGGCATGCAACAGGAGATCCGGTTGGGCCCTACGCCAGTGTGCTGAGCAGTAAAATACCGTTAGCCCAGTAAAGGCCAGTGCCCCCACCAGGCAAGATGTCGTAAGTCGATCCTTCGGAATACGCGATTAACCCAGCGACCGTGACAGGTGAACCATCCAAAAGATCTCCAACCTTATAATCGCCGATGGCTCTTTTCGCGGAGGAAGGATGGCCGGGTGAAGCGCAGACCGTGCGCCCGTCTGCGAGCGTTATCTTCACCACCATGAACGATGAGGGAACCGGTGTTGCCGCGGACGAGATTACCGGCAGAGAGACCCGGATGCCTGCCGAGTCGATCGTCCAGACAGGCATCCCCGGGCGCAATTGCTCTACCGGTACAGGCCCGGAAGGCGTGTCGATTAGAGTGCCCTTCGTGAGACAAATGGGGCAGGTATTGAAACTGACCACTTTTGAGGTGATCGTTATGTCCCCTGCGGGAGTGATGGTTCCCTCGTAATGCCAACCCTGGCCTTCACCTACCCTCAGACTAAAGGTGTAAACATCTCTCGACGGCGCAATCTGTGCTCCGTATGTCAGTTTTTTATGCTGGCGGTAGATGAGCAGTTTTTCATCGTCGGAATAATTCGTTTTTCGGTCAAGGCCGAGAAACTGAAGGATCGCTTCAAATTCATCCGTGTTGCCCTGGATAGCAGGAAATTGGGCGATGGCATTCCCCAACTCGGACCCGGGCCTTGCTACGGGGTAAAAATCAGGGTCGCACCAGAATACGTCGAACTGGGCGAAAAGGCGGTATTCCAGGTCAGGCACTGAATATGTTACAACGGTTGTTGTCGTAACGGGCGGGATAGTAGTGGACGTGATTGGCGAGGTGGAAGTAGTCGCCTGAGACGAGCAGGCTGCCGTAAGTATGATCGATGCTATCGTAAAAGCGAGAAGTAATTTGATATTTACATTCGGCATGGTTTAGGTTCCTTAACAGATAAAAATCGATTGATCTCTATCATGATAACGCATAAACCATGATTAAGTTATATGCCGGAACTAAAATTCATTCACGAATACCCCTGTTTGTACCACTTCTTATCGACCCCGTCCCTGAATATCGTAACCCCACGCCCTGACTCCAGCATCACCGACCAGTACATCCTTTCTATGCGTGCTTGTCTCCACCATTCGTCGTCGATGCGCCAGGAATCCTCGATGGAAGCGACCTTCTGGCCGGCCACCGATATCGGGCGGCCGGATTGGTTTTCGTTAACGGAGATGGACACCGGGGTATTGAGGGGTTTGAAGGTAACGGGCTTTGAGATTTTAGCAGCATTTTGAAGCATCAGGCATACCCTTGCCGGTACCACTTGTTCTCAAGGATATCTTTGTATATCACCAGGGCCTGTCCGGATTCCAGCACGACACACCAGTAATTCCGCAGGAATTGCTTCGGCTGCCATGCGTCCTTGATGAGATTTATCGTCTGGTCATTCATCTTCAGCGGAAAACCGAACCTTGTTTCGTGCACATCGATGGGCAGGAGGGCTTCACACGTTCCGAAAGTGGATTTTTGGCCTGATTTGTAATCGATAACCATTTTGTTGCTCCTTATAATTACCAGCTCCTTTAAATATAAAGAACATTTGTTCTATTGTCAAGTACGACTCGTTTAGCTGTCTTAAACATGGTTGTCACCCCGGGCCGAGACCCGGGGTCCTTTTACTGGCGCTGAAAGCTGACCGCTGACAGCTAAATGCCAACCCCCAATCTATGTTAAACTAATGGTGGCCACGTGAATTGAGAACAGGGTCCTCAGCAAATTCCTCCCGGTCAAGGCCAATTGTTAAAGCAACGATGACCTCGACCCGCGTGGACTATAAGGCACTCAAACAGGAAACATTATGACTATCGAATTTTCACAATTAGGCTTGATCCCCCAGCTTGAACAGGCGGTAACCGATCTCGGCTATACCACTCCTACCCCCATCCAGACGCAGGTCATCCCGTTGATGCTGGGCGGACATGACGTCATCGGCCAGGCACAGACCGGCACGGGGAAAACCGCCGCTTTTATCCTGCCCATCCTGCAAAAGATGGACAAGGGAACGCGCGGCATCAAAGCCCTCGTCCTGGCCCCCACGCGGGAACTGGCACTGCAGGTCGCTGACGCCGCCAATGAATTAGGCAAAGGCCTGAACGTGCGCGTCCTCGCGGTATACGGTGGCCAGCCTTACAGCCCCCAGATTAACCGCCTCAGGCAGGGCGTGGATATCGTTATCGGCACACCCGGCCGGCTGAAGGACCTCATTGCCAAGCGGGAACTCGACCTCAGCCATGTGAAAAATGTCGTCCTCGATGAAGCGGACGAGATGCTCAGCATGGGTTTCATCGAGGACATCGAAGAAATCCTGGCCACGGTCCCCGCTGAACATCAGACGGCTCTCTTTTCGGCCACCATCCCCCCGAGGCTCGGGACTGTCGCCAAAAAATTCATGAAATCCCCGAAGTCGGTCAGCATCAAAAGCGACCACCTGACCGTCGACGCCATAGACCACCGCTACTGCATGGTCAATAAAAGAGACGAGAAGATAGCCGTCCTCACCCGCATCTTCGAGCTTGAAGATATACCGAGCGCCATCATCTTCGTAAGAACGCGCGCCGGCACGGGCGACCTGGTAACCCAACTCGTGGCCCACGGTTTTCCCGCCGAAGCACTGAGCGGAGACCTGAGCCAGCAAACCAGGGAACAGGTTTTAAAACGCTTCCGCAACAACCAGATCAAAATCCTGGTGGCCACGGACGTAGCTGCGCGGGGACTGGATATCGACGACATCTCGCACGTATTCAACTTCGACCTGCCCGACGATCCCGAACTGTACGTACACCGCGTCGGCCGAACCGGAAGGGCGGGCAAAAAAGGCGTCGCTATCTCACTGTTGACCGGGCAGGACAAGTGGCACCTACAGCAGATAGAACGGTTCACGAAACAGGCCATCACCCGCATACCCATCCCGAAGCCGGAAGATATCGATAAACACAGGGAAGCCAAGCTGCTGGACCAGATGGTCGAGTTGTTGAAAGTGGGCGATTGCGCGAAAGAGCTGAAATTCGTTACCAAACTCGTAGAAAAGGGCCACGACCCCCTGCAGGTCGCGGCCATGGCTTTGAAGGTCGCCCGCGGGCAGGAGATCAACCGGGAGATCCCGCCTGTCAAAGAGTTTACAGAAGAACGCAGAGCAAGGCCCACGCCTGAGTTCAAACGGCCCGTAAGAGACAGCGGCCGCAGCGTATCGCATACTTCTCGTGAATCCGGAGGGAGAGATACCGTCCGTAGCAGTCCCCGTACTGCTCATGAAGCCAGAGAGGGAGCCTCCGGCCGCAGGGAGTCGTCCCATACTTCCCACGAAGCCGGAATGGTGAGGATGACTATCGATGCCGGCAAGGCGCACGGTATCACGCCCGCGGACGTCGTGGGTACCATCGCCCGCTTCGCGGACATCCCCGGCAGTTCCATCGGCGCTATCAGGATCGCCGATAAAAATACAACGGTCGATATACCGCAGCAGTACGCGGAGCAGGTGCTGGCGAAAGCCGGCAAAATCAGGCTCCGCAAAAATTCGGTGACGGTAAGCCTGGTTGAAAAACCGGCGCGCATATCGAACTTCGAAGGATCTAATCGCCCGGTGGACGTGGACCCTCTGGTCATTTAACCAGGGGGGTGGGATTCGCACGAGAACATCTGTTAATTGCCGGGGCTGTGCCCCGGCAATAATTGTGGAAATGGATCCCTCGAGCCTCGAAGACAAGAACCTCGGGGAGATCGGAAGAGCACACGTCTGAACTCCAGTCACATTCAGAAATCTC
>CAZMDI010000096.1:0-5624 GCA_964564995.1 uncultured Dehalococcoidales bacterium | reverse complement strand
GACAGCCGAAGAGGTAAAGCGCCGTGCTTCCCTGGACGCCAAAAAAGAAGCTGATGCCATCATCGCCAAGGCGCAGGTCGAGATTCAACGCGAAAAACAGGAATCGATGACTGAACTTCGTAAAGAAGTAGCAGACTTGGCCGTCCTGGTAGCCGGCAAGGCGATAGGTTCTTCAATCGATAAAGAGACTCAACGCAAACTCATCGATAACACTTTGAAAGAAGTTGCGAGTTTAAAATAGTTAGGTGAATCCTCATTCGAGGAGAGTGACAATGGCAACTAGCGAGTACGCTAAGAATTTAGCAAAAGCCCTCTTTGAGGATGCGGCTAAAGAAAAGGAACTTATCGGGTGGCTTGGAGAGCTTAGGCAGATTTCCGATGTCGTTAAAGATAAATCCGTTTCTTCGGCGTTGCAGAAACCCGGCTTCTCTTTCGAAGAGCAAAGCATGCTCCTGAAGGGCAGGGTAGGCGGTATAAATCCCCGTTTACTTAACATGGTAGGCCTGTTGGCAGAGAAGAATAAACTGTCTGAATTGGATGATGTTTCGATAGAGTATCAACGGCTGGTTGATGCGCGTTACGGTATCGAAGGGGCCGAATCGGTTGAAGTCACGACGGCGATGCCTTTCGACGAAGATGAAAAACTCAATCTGGACAAACGGCTTGGCGAGATGCTCGGCAGGACGGTAATGCTCAATATAGTTGTAGAACCGGATTTACTCGGTGGTTTAATCATCCGTGTAGGAGACAAGCTGATCGACGGCAGCGTCAGACACAGGCTGCAGACTCTAAGCAAGGAGCTCATTTAATGCCAAACGACGCCAAAAAAGATATAGTATCTCTCCTGAAACAACAGGTTGAGCAATTCGGTTCCCAGGTGACCATGGTTGACGTCGGTAACGTCACCCAGGTCGGCGACGGCATCGCCCGAATCGCCGGACTCTCAGCCGCCAAATATAACGAATTGCTCCAGTTTCCCGGAGACGTCATAGGTATCGCTCTCAACCTCGAAGAATCGAGCGTCGCAGCAGTTATCCTGGGTGATGATTCAGGCATTAAAGAGGGTGACGAAGTGCGGGCTACCGGACGGGTCGCTGAGGTTCCGGTTGGCAACAGTCTGATAGGCCGTGTTGTAGATCCGCTTGGGCGCCCACTTGATGGTAAGGGACCTATTAAATCACAGCGTACCCGCCCCCTTGAGAGGGTTGCCCCCAATGTGGTTGTGCGCAAGGGCGTGGATACCCCGGTGCAGACCGGCATCAAGTGCGTTGACGCCATGATTCCCATTGGCCGCGGCCAACGTGAGCTGATTATCGGTGACCGGTCCACGGGCAAGACGGCCATCGCTGTCGATACTATTATCAATCAGAGGGGCGGAGACCTCATCTGCATCTACGTCGCCGTCGGCCAGAAGGCGTCCAAGGTGGCCCAGGTCGTAGGCAAACTGACCGAGATGGGCGCCATGGAGCACACTGTGGTGGTGGCCGCTAACGCCTCCGACTCCGTCGCCATGCAATACCTTGCCCCTTACGCGGGATGCGCCATCGGCGAAGAATTTATGGAAGCCGGCAAGGATGCCCTGGTAGTCTATGATGACCTGTCCAAGCACGGATGGGCTTACCGCCAGCTGTCGCTTTTGCTCCGGCGTCCTCCCGGCCGCGAGGCTTACCCCGGCGACGTGTTCTATCTGCATTCCAGGCTATTGGAGCGAGCTGCCCGTCTTGATAAAGAACATGGTGGGGGTTCTCTAACAGCCCTCCCGATTATCGAGACTCAGGCAGGAGATGTTTCGGCCTATATCCCGACCAACGTTATTTCGATTACCGACGGCCAGCTTTATCTGGAGAGCGACCTGTTTAACGCCGGAATCCGCCCTGCGCTCAACGCCGGCACCTCGGTGTCGCGTGTCGGTTCTGCCGCCCAGACCAAGGCCATGAAAAAGGTGGCCGGCAAACTGAAGCTGGCGATGGCCCAGTACCGCGAATTGGCCGCCTTCGCCCAGTTCGGTACCTCCGAACTCGACAAGTCCACCAGGGCACAGATCGACAGGGGGCGGCGCATCACGGAAATACTTAAACAGCCACAGTATGAACCGATGGCTGTCGAAAAGCAGGTAATGATTCTGTATGCCGCAACCAATGGGTTTATCGACGAAGTTCCAACCGATAAAGTCATCGATTTCGAAAAAAGGTTCCAACAGTTTATGGAAGCTCAGTACCCTGCCATCGGCGAAGCGATTGCCAAGACCAAAGTACTTGATGAAGCTACCGAAGAAAAACTCAAATCTGCCATCATCGAGTTTAAAAAAGCCTTTTAACTTGAAGTAGAGGGAATAGAACATTGGCTAACATTCGTCTCATAAGGCGGCGCATTAAGGGCGTTCAAAGCACGGCTAAAATTACAAAAGCCATGGAAATGATTGCCGCTTCCAAGATGCGCCGTGCTCAGGAGCGCGGTCTGGCGGGTCGAGTTTATACCCAAAAAATCACCGAGGTCATATCGGGTCTAGCTTCATTGCCTCAAAGTAGATCCATACATCCGTTGTTGTTGAACAGGGAACCTGTCAAGAAAATCGCTCTCGTGCACATCACTCCAGACCGAGGACTTTCTGGAGGGTTGGTCTCAAACCTTAACCGCAAGTCGGCATCTTTTATCATTGAACAGGGCTTACCCACTTCGGTCATTGCGGTTGGACGCAAGGGCATGGAGTTCATGAGGCGTACGTCTCAGAACATCATAGCCGAGTTCATTCAGCTGGGTGATAAGCCAGATCTTATAGATACTCTGCCTATTTCGCGCATAATTATAGACGACTTTATAGCCGGCAAGGTTGATGCGGTCTACGTCACTTATGCAAAGTTTGTCAACACAATGGTGCAGACTCCGACAGTGGTAAAAATCCTTCCGGTGACCCCCGTTGCTGCACAATCCGGCAAGACCAACATGGATTATATTTTTGAGCCAGATTCAGCCGCTGTGCTGGACGCTCTGTTACCCCGTTTTGTTGAGATGGGGATTTATCACGCAATCCTGGAGGCTATCGCAAGCGAACAGTCCTCTCGGATGGTCGCCATGCGCAACGCCACCCAAAATGCAAATGAATTGATTGACGATTTGACGCTTGTTTACAACAAGGCCCGTCAGGAATCTATTACTACGGAGTTGCTGGATATTATCGGTGGAGCAGCGGCTCTAACTTAGGAGGGATTTGTGGCCAAAGGGAAAGTGGTCCAGGTTATCGGTTCAGTAGTTGACATAGAGTTTCCGGCAGATGGTATGCCGGCACTATTTAATGCTATTGAAATCATCAAAGGGGACGGCACCAAGCTGGTGCTCGAGGCTCAGGCCCACGTTGGCAACAACTGGGTGAAGTGTTTGTCCTTTGTGCCTACGGACGGTCTGGCAAGAGGCGTTGAAGCCGTTGATACCGGTGCGCCTATCAAAGTGCCGGTTGGTGCGGCCTCGCTGGGGCGCATCTTCAACGTGCTGGGTGAACCACTGGATAACGTCGGCGAGGTCAAGGCCACCGAGCGATGGTCCATCCACCGCCCAGCCCCGAGTTTCGCCGAGCAGGAGACCAGCACAAAAGTGCTGGAGACCGGCATCAAAGTCATCGACCTTATCTCGCCTTTCGCGCGCGGCGGCAAGATCGGCACCTTCGGGGGTGCCGGCGTTGGCAAGACGGTCATCATCCAGGAGCTTATCCGTTCCATCGCTTCCGAGCACTCTGGCTATTCTGTGTTTGCCGGCGTTGGCGAACGATCTCGCGAAGGCAACGACCTGTGGCATGAAATGAAAGATTCCGGCGTTATCGACAAGATGGCGCTGGTGTTCGGGCAGATGAATGAGCTGCCCGCAGTCCGTTTACGCATCGCTCTAACCGGCCTTACCATGGCCGAGTACTTCCGAGATGCCGAGCACCGCGATGTGTTGTTGTTTATCGACAACATCTACCGCTACACGCTCGCCGGGATGGAAGTATCCGCGTTGTTGGGACGCATGCCATCAGCCGTGGGTTATCAGCCTACTCTGGCAACAGAGATGGGCGCACTTCAAGAGCGCATTACCTCTACCAGCAAGGGCTCTATTACTTCATTTCAGGCTATATATGTACCTGCTGACGACTACACCGACCCCGGCGTGGTGGCCACCTTTGCCCACCTTGATGCGGTTATTTCGCTAGACCGGGGTCTTGCAGACCAGGCATTGTACCCGGCTGTTGACCCGCTGGCTTCAAACTCCCGAATCCTTGATCCGAAGGTCGTCGGCGAAGAGCATTACAGAGTCGCCCGCGAAGTGCAGCGAGTGTTGCAGCGTTACCGAGACCTGCAGGACGTCATCTCTATTCTGGGCATCGAAGAGCTTTCCGAAGAAGACAAGGTCACAGTAGCACGCGCCCGCAAGATCCAGCGCTTCCTGACACAGCCGTTCTTCGTTTCTGAAGTCTTCACGGGCCGTCCCGGCAAATACGTTAAAGTATCGGAAACGGTACGTGGTTTTAAGGAAATTCTCGAAGGGAAATATGATTCTTATCCCGAACAGGCATTCTACATGGTTGGAGTTATCGAAGAAGTCGCCGAGCAGGCTAAGAAGCTTTAGGAAATAAATTACCATGGCAAAAATCAGGCTCGATATTGTAACCGCTGAAAGGTTAGTTTACTCGGAAGACGTGGACGAGGTAATCGCCCCGGGAATCGACGGCGAACTGGGCATTTTGCCGAATCATGCGGCCTTGATGACGATGCTCGCGCCGGGCGAACTTCGTGTAAAACAGGAAGGCAGTGAAGTCGGCCTTGCGGTTTCAGGGGGATTTATGGAAGTCCGGCCGGACCATGTAATTATCTTGGCCGATTCGGCGGAAAGGTCGGAGGAAATCGACCTGGCCAGGGCGGAAGAGGCCCGCAAGCGAGCCGAACAGGCCAGGGCTGAGGCTCCTGTCGGTGCGGAAGCATCTCTCGCTGCTGAAGCAGCTCTCAAACGGGCCCTTATAAGGGTGAAAGTTGCCCGTCGTCGCCACGAGAGGCCGGTCTAGTACCCAAAAACAGAAGTTAAAGTATAAGAGGGCGCTTAAAAAGCGCCCTCTTTGTTTACGACTATACCTTACAGGATATTTCCAGTGGTCCGGTATGTTTTAATTAATTGTCCGGATTACCCCAATAAACCCTCTATGGGTTCGATCGTGATCCTCTTGCTTTTCAGGTCGATGTTTTTTATGACGTCTTTTGTAGCTGGAATCAGGATTTCTTTCGCTTCACCCTTCACTACATAAACGTCGTTGCCGCAGTCCAAAATATTCGTGACCTTGCCTAGAGCAACCCCGTCGACGGTCAGCACTTCCATGCCGATGATATCGAACTGGTAGTATTGGCCGGTGGGTAACTCGTGCAATTCGGTCGCGGGGATATCCAGATTTTTGCGGCGCATCCCTGCGGCGGCCTCAGGCGTGTCGATTCCGGGCAGCGTCAATATCACGCCATCTTTTTGCCAGCTGGAACTCTGGATGACGCTCGGGACCCCTTCGATGAACACAGTCTCACCTGGTTCGAACCTTTCGGGGAAATCGGTTAACGGCCTGACCCTGAAAGCCCCTTTGAGGCCCCAGGCTCCCAATACCTCCCCAATGG
>CAZMDI010000095.1:0-5640 GCA_964564995.1 uncultured Dehalococcoidales bacterium | reverse complement strand
CGATGATGGGATAGGTCAGTTTCCCTGCTTTTTCCATGCTGCGCAGACGTATCACACCCGTTGTCGTTTCTTCGGTGCCGCCAATGATGCCGTTGAGAAGTTCGGTGCGTTTGGTGTGGAGTGTCGTTACCAGGTCGGCGCCGTCGTCCACGGTCATCTGGGGTTTGTGGTCAAGTGCATTAGTTATGTGATTGTAATACGTTGTTTCGTCTTCACCTTTGATGGCGCTGGTGGGTATCCCCTCATCTACAAGTGCGGCAGCCACGTCATCCTGGGTTGAAAGCGGGTTTGATGCGCATACCACGAGATCTGCCCCTCCCGCTTTTAAGGTCAAGGCCAGGTTGGCGGTCTCGGTTGTGACATGCAGGCAGGCGGATATCCGTATACCTTTAAGCGGCTGCTCTTTTACGAAGCGGGCTTTTATTTGAGAGAGCACAGGCATCTCTCGCGCCGCCCATTCGATTCGAGCTTTGCCTTCAGAACTCTGGGAAGCGTCTTTAATGTCATATTTCTCGTTCATAAGTTTATCCCATCCAATCTAAAACCTGCCTTATATTCTGCAACAGTGGCTTCGATGTGTCAATCAGTATATGGAATTTCTCCGGTAGTTCGTCAACAGGTTCAAACCAACCGATTTGTTTCTCGTAGATTTCCCAGCGGCCGTCGGATGCTGAAACCTCGTCCAGTCGCTTCAGGAGTCGTTTCTGCGTCAATTCCGGACTGAGGCGGCATTCTACCACGAAAGCGTCGGCCCCAAGCTCTCTGGCTATCGTGACCGCCCTGTTTCTTTCTGGTCGCTTGAGAAAAGCTGCGTCGAGGATAACAGGATACCCGCATTTCAGGTGTTCGCGGGCCTGATCGAAGATAGCATCGTAAGTTTTTGTGTTGAATTCAGCTGAGTATATTCCTTCAGATGGCTCTTCGATCCGGTGTTCGGTTTCCGGGATCCCGGCGAGGCGTTTGCGTGTTACGTCCGAGGAGATGTAGATAGCTCCGGTTTGTCGTGATAGTGCCTTTGCCATCGTGGTTTTTCCGCTTCCGACCAGCCCTGCCATCACGGCTAGAACAGGTCTTCCCCGGGTGTAGGAGGTCGCGAGGTCAAAATAGCCCTGGGCGTTTTGCGCCGATTCATGTCTTTCGGCGATGGTGACCAGGGCATCGTCGGATTTGAAGCAGGCGACTTTCCCGCGTATGCAGGCCCGGTAGCACTTGTAAAATTTCAAAAGGTCTTTGACCCCCCGGTCGCCGGAGAATTTCACATATTCTTCGATGAAGTGTCTGCCTAGGTCTGCTCTCCCGAAATGGTCCAGGTCCATCGCCAAAAAAGCTGCTTCCGATGCCACGTCGCAATACCGGAAACGCTCGTTAAACTCGATACAGTCGAATATGCAAAGTTCCTGGCAGAAACAGATGTGGGCGGCGTGAAGATCTCCGTGGCAGTCACGGGTTCTGCCCTCTTTCGCGCGGGCTTCGAAAGTCATTGCTTGTCCATGTATGAATGCCCGGGTATAATCACGGATTTTTAAAAATTGTTTTTCGGATAGGCTCCGGCCGACGTACTTTTCGGTCTGACTGAAGTTTTCCTCCGAGTTCTGTTTGACTGTGGAGAGTCCTCCAAAAGCCGCGATCCGTTCGTTCGTTTCGGCTTTGGCGTGGAAATTGGCGACTTTCCCGGCGACTGCACCCATCATTTCAGGGGTGACGGCATCCTTCCCCAACAAGTTATCCAGCAAGCTGCTGTCCGGGAGGCGTTTCATCTTTACGGTGTATTCGACCACGTCTCCTGTCCCATCCAAGATAAACCTCCCTCCGGATAACGTTATCGGGAGGACTCCGATGTAGGCGTTCGGACAGAGTCTCCTGTTGAGTTCTATTTCCCGCTTGCAGAAATGGAGTCTTTTCTCGAGAGTCGTGTAATCAACGTACCCCAGATTGACGGGTTTTTTGATCTTGTAAGCGTATTCGTCCGTCAGAAAAACAAACGACATCTGCGTCTGAATGACTTTTATCCCCGAGGTTTTTTCAGGGTAAAAATCGGGACTGGAGAGTGCTGCTATAAGGTCCTGTAAGTCTGGAATCAAATCAGGTCCCGCTATAATAACTCATCATGGCCTGCACGCCCGTATTCACGCTTTCCAGCATGGCATCGATATCCTGTTTACCGCGGATCGGGGCTCCGTCGATGATTGCACCTTTGATCAGGTGGGTCATTTCGACGACGGGAAACTTGACCTTGCTCCAATCGATGCTCTTGTGGCCGCAAATCTCGCTGGTTTTGGCAAGCAGAAGACTGGAAACGTGGATCATGTGAGGATGTTTAGCAAGATCATAAGCGAACTGCTGGTCGAAGTGGATGTAGTCGTCCATTGCCTGTTCGGGTTCTCCGCCGAAAACGTAAATGATGCGGGTCGCGCTGACTTGAGGGGAAACCATCCCGGTCATATCGACAGGGGGTTTTTCCTTGACCCATCTGTAAATTTGACTAAGCATCAGAAGTGAAAACAATTGGCTCAGCTCGGTGGCCTGGTCCCGGTTTCCCTCACCCCAGAATCCCATGACGGCCTGACAGTGAGATATCGCAGACTCGGCTGCCACCGTTCCCCCCATCACCAGAGATTTTAAAAAGCGGCGGTCGTCCACGTCTTCGGTAAGCGCATCTATTTTGGAAATGGCTTTCTGCCAGACGTCCTCAAAAAGCTGGCTGTTACCGTTTTCAATATCAGGCGTCATGACAGTTTCTCCTATGTTTATTCATGCTGCAAAACTTATTATATAGTATAAACCAATTGTGACGGTTGCGCATGCGTTTTACTTTATGGGGGCATATAAATGGCGCATTTGGAGCTTGGGTTGTAATATCCTTTCCCTTAAAAAGCGGGGTGATGGAACAGGATGTCTAGGAGTTTCTGTCCTTAACCGGGTTTTGACATGTCGTCCCCTGCGGCGGGCGGTGCGTGTTGGAGATGCACACGGAGTTTTTCCAAGATAAGTCCCTGATGGGGTCTAACTGATTCCTGAGGTTCCCGTGATGGCGAGATCGATTGGGCAAATATTTGGTACAGCTGCTCCTGAAACCGTGCAAAGGGACTTCCGGCTATGACGGACACTGGACTCAGCCTCGAATTAGCGATTACAGATGGGTGCTGAGAGCCTCACGACCTGCCCCGCATGCGGGCCGAGAGGTCGGCCAGCATTTCGAGTACCCGCTCGGCAGCGTCTTCGGAGAGTCCTGCCAGGCCGCAACTCGGGGTCAGCAGCGCCTGTTCTTTGAGCTGTTTGAAACTCACTCCATGCCTTGTAAAAGGTGCCATGGCCTCTTCCAACCTGTCTTTGAGGCTCGATGTGGTTTCCTTTAGCAGTGCGTCCTCGGTGTTCGGCACAACTCCCCAGGCCACCCCCCCACCCATGCTCAATAGCCGTTTGACCTCGGCTGGATAAAGCGCTAGTGACTCGGCAAAATTATAAGTGTCGAAGCTCAGCACTTGGACGCTCGTGTCTAGCAGGACGGACCAGTCGGTGTTTCCGCAGCAATGGATGCCTTTGACTCCGTTGATACCGCCCAAAACTTCTTCAAAGAGGGCCTTTATCCGTTCGCGGGAGATATTGAAGAACGCAGAGCCGTAGGAAGTCATCACAGGTTCATCCACAAAGATGATGGTGTTTTTGCTGATCTGCCTGAGTTGTTTTTCTTCCCACGACGCTTTCAGTCGCAGCAACTTGGCGGCGGCATCTGAAAGCACTTCGTCGTGAAGTATCGACTGTCTTATTTCATCTTTGAGCATCAAACCGAACGACAACGGCCCTGCGATCTGCCCTTTGACTCCCAAAGGGCTCATCTTTTTCAAAGCGAGCAACGAAAAAAGTCCGGCTGCATGGTCAGGGCTGATGGGAAAAATATCAGGGTCATTTGCTATGTATGCGGTGTAAAGTCGTTCCATCTGGTGGTCGAACGAAGCTCCGCGGTTCACCCACGCCCTTTTATCCTTGACGGTCATCCCGGGGAAACCTTCGCTGAATTGCACAGTCATATCTTCCGTGAAGGCAAGGTTAGGAAGTTGGGGCCATGCCGGGAATTCGGGCAGATATCTGGCCATAATGGCGCAGGCGGCTACGGGATCCTTGTGAGGCATGCTGCCAATCATTGTTGGGGCCAGATTGAACCTTGTGTCTATCATAAGTGTTAATTAAAGCATAAAAGGCAGGTGATGTCATGCCATTTGGTTAGGGGTGATTTTCGAGGAAGCAAATATTTAGAGATGTAGGAGCACTTTCAAGTTGACCTGTATGTTTCTTTTTATGATGTCGAAACGATATTGACAAACGTCGCCTCAATATTCGCCGGTCTCGTTTTCCTGATGCTTGGAATTGTCAGGTGGATTATTGTTTGAGATATTTGCCGATTATCGGCGCGAGGTCTCTTTTCCTTTCGGATGGAATCAGGACTGGATCAGTGACGATGGCATGCTTGAGCGCCTCCTGGCAGCCACACTTCCTTTTATCACTCAGTTTAGCCACGGCGATTTCGATTGTCCTCTTGGAAAGTTCGATGTTCTGCCGCAATATCCGGAATATGGCTTCGACGGAAACGGGTTCTTTAGTTTCGTGCCAGCTGTCATAGTCGGTGGCGCACGCGATGACCGCGTAGCACATCTCTGCCTCGCGGGCGAGTTTGGCTTCCGGGAGAGCTGTCATACCTATGACATCAGCGCCCCATGAGCGGTGCAACCTGGATTCAGCCCTGGTAGAAAAAGCAGGCCCCTCCATCACCACATAGGTTCCTCCTGAGTGCACGCATGCTCCTGCTTCGGTTGCCGACCCGTATAGCACCCGACTGATATCGGGGCAGACGGGCTCCGCAAACTGGATGTGGGCCACGACTCCTTCTCCGAAAAAAGTATTCACACGCCTGCTGGTGCGGTCGATGAATTGGTCCGGGATCACCAGATCGCCAGGTTTAATTTCGAGCTTAAAACTCCCAACGGAATTTATAGCGATGACCTGTTCGACACCGAGCATCTTGAGAGCGTAGATATTCGCTCGCGAAGGCACCTCGGATGGCATGATGCGGTGACCGCGGCCATGCCGTGGCAGGAAAGCCACCCTGGTCCCGTGTAAAGAACCTATTACGATAGTATCGCTTGGCGCCCCGAACGGGGTCATCATGTTGATCTCTTCTATCCCGGTAAGACCACTCATGTCGTACAGGCCCGAACCGCCGATAACCGATATTTTAGCCTTAGTATTGGGCATGTCAGTGCTCCATGTTCCGTAATTTCCCAAAAGTATTTAGCGGGTTCCCGTACCAATCTCGGGTTTTGGGTGTTCTTGGGTGAGAATTTCAGCTTTGATATCGGCAGCTGATTCGGGGATCCCTTGCTGTGTACGCAGTTCATCGATTCGCCTCAATGACCTCTCCAGCGCAGTCGTCCTTGTCGTTTCTCAATTGTGGAATTCCCTGGACGTATTGTCGTTCTTTGTGCCGATTTCTTCCTTACCTTCTTTAAAGGCCTGCCATTGATTATTGAACTCTCCAATAATAGCTATGATATGGGAGGTGGTCTTGCTGAGCATGCAATTATCGATAGCATGTCTGATAACTACCAACATGACATACAGGTAATGGCGTGTACAGATAATGAA
>CAZMDI010000094.1:0-5658 GCA_964564995.1 uncultured Dehalococcoidales bacterium | reverse complement strand
TGTCGATGAACTGGTTCAGCAAGCGGAATATCCCGCTGACTTCCTCTTTCGGGCGGCTCCAGTTTTCTGCCGAAAATGCATACAAAGTCGCGTAATCTATTTTTAATTCCCCGAGGTATTTGACGACAGTACGTACGGTTTTGAATCCGGCGTGATGTCCTTCCAGGCGGGTGAGTCCCCGCTGGGTAGCCCAGCGGCCGTTACCGTCCATGATTATGGCGATATGGCGTGGGAGAGATGATGTTTCTGGCATATTGACGTACATTGTATCATGACCGGCCGTGAGTGACTATGAAACTAAAACGAATCAGTGAGCTTCAGGGATAATAAAAAGGCCTCCCCGGCGCGAAAGCCGGGGAGGCCTAAAGAAAAGCCATAATGAGCTAGACTTGTTTGAGTTCGGCTTCCTTGGTTGCGCCTACTCCGTCAATCATGCTCACAAAACTGTCGGTGAGCTTTTGCAGTTTAGTCTCTCCCCGTTTGAGATCGTCCTGCGATATTTCCTTGGCTTTTTCTTGTTTTTTCAGTTCATCAACAGCATCCCGGCGAATGTTGCGTATTACGATTTTTTGTTCTTCCATCATTTTCTTGACCATCTTGGTCAATTCCTCGCGGCGCTCCTCTGAAAGAGGAGGAACGACCAGGCGAACCAGATGCCCGTCACTGGTGGGAGTAAGTCCAAGGTTGGATTTTAAAATGGCTTTCTCGATTGCGTTTATGATATTGGGGTCCCACGGTTGAATAATAAGAAGATTGTTTCCGGAAGCTGAAATGCTGGCAACATGGGTCAAAGGAGTGGGGACGCCATTATAATCTACGCGCACATGCTCCACCAGGGCGGGGCTGGCCCGACCTGTGCGCACACCTGCCACTTCCCGTTTGAGAACGTCCACCGAGGTTTTCATTTTTTCTTCTGCTTTGAGTAAAACAGTTTCTATCATATTGCCTCCTCGCTATCTATCACGGTGCCGATGGGCTCACCGCTGATGGCTCTCTCGACGCTGCGATCGGCTTGAAGATTGAAAACGATTATAGGGAGCTTGTTGTCCATGCAAAGTGAAAGTGCGGTCGTATCCATGACCTGTAGACGCATATTGAGAGCCTGCAGATAGGTCAGGTGCTCGATTTTTTTGGCATTCGGATCTTTGCGGGGGTCTGCGCTGTAAACGCCGTCGACATAATTCTTGGTCATGAGGAGAACGTCGGCCCCAAGCTCAATTGAGCGAAGGGCAGCCGCGGTGTCGGTTGTCATATAAGGGTTGCCTGTACCGCAAGCCAGGATCACAACACGCCCTTTTTCCATGTGGCGGATAGCCCGGCGCCTGATGAAAGGTTCTGCCACTTGCTGGATGGTGAGGGCAGACTGGACGCGTGTTTCCACTCCTATTCTTTCGAGGGTATCCTGGAGGGCGAGTGCGTTGATAGCGGTGGCAAGCATCCCGGCATAGTCTGCCGTGACGCGGTCAAAACCGGCTTTTTCAGCTGTGGCGCCACGCCAGATGTTGCCTGCCCCTACGACGATTGCAACCTGAACGTTCATGTCACGGGCTTGTTTGATGCGGCGTGCAACATCGGAAACAGTCGCGGCATCGATATCAATATCTTCGTGGCCGCCCTTGAAGGCTTCTCCGCTGAGTTTCAGCAGAACCCGTTTGTACTTGGCCTGGGCCATATTAAGCTCAGTCCTTTGCGTTTACTCCGGGTAAACGCCTACTTCAAAACGTGCAAACCGGCTGATTCGTATGTTCTCTCCAACGCGGGCGATAACTTCTACAATCAGATCCCTGATGGTCTTGGAGGGGTCCTTGATAAAAGACTGGTCGAGCAGGCAGATTACTTCGCCTTCCGGGACGATAGTCCCAGGAGGGATCTGCTCGGCCAGCACGAAAGTCGGGTTCATGGCTGCCACCTGCATGGCAATTTCATGAGCTAATTTCTTGAATTCGTCCGTGCGGGCCACGAAATCTGTTTCACAGTTTAGTTCAACCATAGCGGCCACGCGGCCGCCCGTGTGAATGTAGGTTTCAGCGAGCCCATGGGCAGTAGCCCTGTCGGCTTTTTTAGCCGCTTTGGCACATCCCCGTTCCTTTAGCAGTACGGTGGCTTTTTGAAGGTCTCCGTTGGTTTCGATCAGAGCACTGCGGCAGTCCATGACGCCCGCGCCGCATGTTTCTCTAAGTTCCTTGATATGGGCGGTAGAAATTTCCACTTGAATCTCCTCGGGTTACCTTGTTACAGGGTTTATTATTTTGTGGCTGCGGGAGCGCTCTCGGTGGAGGGATTGGGGACATCACCCTTCTCCACGGCCACGGTCATGCCGCCTTTGGCTTCGAGTATCGCATTCGCAATCTTGCTGGTGACCAGCTTGATCGCGCGGATGGCATCATCGTTCGAAGGGATGGGGGCATCTATCTCGTCCGGGTTGCAGTTGGTATCTACCATGGCTATAACCGGGATACCGACCCTCTGCGCTTCGGCAATCGCGATGCGCTCCTTGGAGGGGTCAACTATGAAAAGAGCGTCGGGAAGGGTAGTCATTTCCTTGATACCGCCCAGCTGGAGGTTCATCTCTTCGATCTCTTCGGTAAGTTTCAGTGCCTCTTTTTTGGGCAGACGAGCCATCTCGCCTTTCGCCTGCTGGTCTTCAAGCCTTACCAGGTAATCGATGCGGCTTTGAATGGCGGCGAAGTTGGTCAGCGTTCCGCCGATCCAGCGCTGGTTGACATAAAACATCCCGCAGCGCTTTGCTTCTTCCTGCACTATCGCCTGAGCCTGTTTTTTGGTGCCCACAAACAGAATCTTGCCGCCCTCGCCGACGATGTTCTTGATGAACTCGCTGGCTTTACCGAGCATGCTGGCGGTCTGTTCCAGGTCGATGATGTGAATGCCGTTGCGCTTGGTGAAGATGTATTTTTTCATGCGCGGATGCCACCTGCTGGTCTGGTGACCGAAGTGAGCCCCGGCCTCTAATAGTTCTTTGATTGTTGCAGTATCAGCCAAGAAAACCCTCCCTTATCCCTCTAGAGCTCGTTTTTAACAAATAAGTATAACATGCCGGCACGCCGTCATCAAGAGCGGGGGTAAAAATGGACGATTCCGGTCACGCGGAGGGCGTTTTTTCAACGAGGCCCGAAAAGGAATAACCAGATTTCCTCAATCTGACTGGAACCGATCATTATCACTGTTATATTCCAGAATCCCACCATAGTATCCCAGCTCGCAAACGAGTGCGTGGTCGCCATAACGATTTTCGGCCTGATGTAATGCATCTGACATAGGAGTTAAATCGCAAGCACGGTCCCCAGCCTTTTAATGGCGATAAGAGCGTGGCTGAAAGCCAGCCCTGAAATCCAGAAGTTGGCTTCGTGGTACAAACCGTCGGGTATGATAAGGCGGCCCAACAAGCCGTCTGCGAAAGACAGGCAACACAGGGTCCCCAGCAACAATCTCCGGGTCCGCATGGTGGTTGTTTATTAATCTCATATTCAATGGGTTGATTTTGTTCCTGCATAGAATTTTTTCTTATACGTTAAAATGATGGGGGTTTCTAGACAAGAATCAAAAGGGGGAAAATACCAGTTACCGGCGAAGGTGTCATTATCCGGAATGAATACGGTCGAGCTTGAAGGGCCTGTTTAAATTCTTTTGATCCAGTCCACCGCGTTCTGGTAGATGGAAGAACCCAGGCTTTCCTTGGGAACCTCGCCGCGCGTCCAGCGCGGGTGTTGGCTTTCTCTGGTATGGTCCTCTGGGTGGGGCATCAAACCAAAGACGCGGCCGGTGGTGTCGGTTATGCCAGCGATGTCCATCGTCGAGCCATTAGGATTATGCGGATAACCCTGGTGCCTATTTCCTTTAGCATCGGTGTAATAAAGTGCAATGTCCAGTGAGGCCACCACAGCCGGGTCGGCTACAAGTTTGCCCTCTCCGTGCGCCACGGGGACATATATTGTCCGGATGCCAGCCGTGAAAATGCATTTACTCGAGGGATTGGCAGTAAGGTAAACCCACCTGCATTCGAAACGCCCCGAGTCGTTATTCGTGAGGGTTACCGTTTGCCCATCAGACATGGGCCCGGGCAGGATCCCGGCTTTGACCAGCGTCTGGAAACCGTTACAGATCCCCAAAACCAGCCCTCCCCGATCTATAAAAGGCTGCACGTCGGTCCTGAGTTTCAAATTCAACTCGCTGGCAAGGACCCGTCCAGCGCCCAGGTCATCGCCGTACGCGAACCCGCCGGGAAACACCATGACCTGGAAGTCTGCGAAGCGGAAGGCGGCCCTCGCTACCTCGTTGATAGTGGCAAGACGCGTTGTAGCCCCGGCCTGTTGGAAAGCTGCCGCCGTTTCCTCGTCACG
The DNA here is from genome assembly GCA_964564995.1 of uncultured Dehalococcoidales bacterium. Classification (GTDB taxonomy): domain Bacteria; phylum Chloroflexota; class Dehalococcoidia; order Dehalococcoidales; family UBA1222; genus SURF-27. Next base: position 1,300 of record CAZMDI010000094.1, on the reverse strand, counting down.
ATTGGTTCCGGGGGCCCTCAGTATAAGAACATTTACGCTACTCATACCATCACCAGCGCAGGGGCTTCTGCCAGGATTCTTTGAGGTTTTTGAGGGGCAGCGAAATTATCGATTTGCCTTGGAGCCCTATGATCTTGAGAGAATCCGACGGGTTTACACCCCCGATAACGGCAAAAACATTTCCGCGCATCGTATTTTCGAATTCCTCGCGATTTCCCGGCTCAACTTCAACCAGAAAACGGCTGTTCGATTCGGAGAACAGCAATACGTCATCGCGGTCGGTTATTTCGCCCTGTGGAACAGCATCGAGGGAAACCTCAGCCCCAAGGTTGCCTGCGAAAGACATCTCGGAAAGAGCCACTCCCAATCCCCCTTCGGATAAATCGTGGCAGGAGCGAACGAGCGTGCGGGAAGTCGCGGTGCTCAAGTCTTCCATCAGTTTGCGGGAAGCGGCGAAATTAACGACGGGTGATTTATTTCCGATGTATCCCCGCCCAGCGAGATATTCGGAGCCGCCCATCTCATCAAAAGTAGCCCCGAGTATATATATGAGATTTCCTGCTTTTTTGAAATCCATCGAAACGGCCTTGCCGGCATCCTCCATGACCGCCATCGCTGAGATAAGCAGGGTGTGTGGGATCGATATACGTTTGCCATCTTGTTCAAATTCGTTGTTAAGGCTGTCTTTGCCAGAAATGAAGGGTGTTTTGAATGCGATCGACATGTCATAACAAGCCTGGGAAGCTTTGACCAGGGCCCCGAGGCTCTGCCTGTCTTTCACGTTGCCCCAGCAGAAGTTGTCCAGGAGTGCTGCATGCCTCAGATTGCCGCCCACTGCGATGACCTGCCGCAGAGCCTCATCTATAGCTGAAGCGGCCATCCAGTAGGGATCGACGTCACCGTAACGCGTATTGATGCCGCAGCCTATTATCAATCCGCGGGCCGAGGTGGGAACAGGTTTGATTATGGCCGCGTCGCCGGGCCCGTCTTCGGCTTCACCTACCAGTGGCTTAAGTACGCTGGTTCCCTGGACCTCATGGTCATACTGGCGGATGACCCATTCCTTGCTGCACACATTCCAGGCTGCAAGGATGTTCAGCAGCTCTTCGTTATAATCGTCCTTCGGCGTGATTTCAGGCTCTGGATGCAGGGGTTTTTTCCATTCGGCGACCATGTTCATTTCGGGTCGGCCGCCGTGGAGGAAACCCATTTCGAGATCACATACCGTATGGTTCTTTTAATAGAGGTGCAGGCGTCTGTCGTCGGTGAACTCTCCGATGACGGTGGCTTCGGCACCTTC
>CAZMDI010000093.1:0-5674 GCA_964564995.1 uncultured Dehalococcoidales bacterium | reverse complement strand
TTCATAAATTTCCACTTGGTCCGAGCTCGTTATGACGTCATAGTTTGGTTCAAATGATTTGGAATTAGTATCCGCAACGTTGCCGCTTATGCTGCCGTCGGCGTTGGGTTTTCCCGATTGGAATACCACTTTGCCGGTGCTGTCGGTGACAGTGAACTCGATCCAGGCGCGGCGTGACGGGAAAGCTGTCGGGAACTTGTGGCCGGTAAGGTCTGTAATCGACAGGGTAACATTCAACTTTCCATTTGTAATATCGCTGCTGACTACCGAGATCTGGGATGTGCGCGAAGAGAGTTGGTTAGCCGTGATCTGGGCTGTGGCCTGCATGGCGGCACTGGAAGCCGTGACACCCAGAGTGCTAACGTTGTTTGACATTATATTGAGTATGAAACTGTTGCCGCCCACGAAGTCGTGCTGCAGGAAGGGGCTGCGGGGGGTAAGCGTGGTCGGGTTGTTGGAAATGGCGACCGAGCCGCTAGCAGCTGGCATATGGCAGGTCTGGCAGGCAAGCTGCGCCGCGGGGTTAGAACCGTAGATGCTCTTCTGCCACTCCAGGTAAGTGGTTTGTTCCGGGAAACTCCCAGACACGGTGCCCTGGGTATTCACCACAGGTGTATAAACTGTGTGGCAGGTGGCGCATAAAGCGGCGCTTATAGTCTGGTCCCCCTGCGTGGGCGTGAATCCGACGGTTCCCTGCATGGGTGATTGAAGGGGATTGAAAAAGGACCCGTATATGACGCGGGCGGGTGCCTTTGAGGAGGTGTCTATCTTGTAGCCCCCTGTGAAGCTGGCGGCCTGGCCGAGATTCGTGCTGGATATCTGGTGGCAAAGGCTGCAAGAATTGCCGTCCATGGCTGCCTTGTTGAGTGGATTGGATGTGTTTGTGAATCCGTTGTTCAACATCGAGGAGGTTGTACCGTCGGCATTGGCCTGGGTACTAGCCATGGGCATATGACAAACGGCGCAGGTGCTCTCAATAGTAGAGGCGATAGATGGAAAGTCGTTTACCAGTGAAGCCGTCTCCGCCATAAAATAAGGGTCTTTCGCGGCATTGGCCATCATGGTGGAGGCCCATTGTGTGCCGATGGAAACGTCTGTACCGCCGGCATCCTTCAGGTTGTTATGGCACTGGGCGCAGTTACCCGAACCTGCGAAATGGCTGATCGCGAATTGTACCAGGGGAGCGCCGGGGTCGAACGGAGTCGTGGAAGGCGTCTGTGTTCCGCCCGAACATGCCCCGGAGATTGTGATAGTGGCCGCGACGCCGAGGTATCCAAGCATTTTGACGGATTTGGGTGTATACATTGGAAGGCACTCCATTTCTCCAATTTTGGTAACCAGAAAATTTCTCTATCAATATAGAGGTGCAGCTTCCCATGTGTCAAGGCTAATACTATGTGCTTTGAGACTTAAACGCACTGTTTGTATACCGGGAGGCACAAGGCCTGGGAGCTCATCCCGATTTTCCGGAAGAAATTTGGTTGACAATCTTAAACTGGCAGTCTATATTGGCATTATCCTCAGGCAAACGCTTGCCTGAGGGCAAAGGGGTTCAGGTATCATGAAGGCCTACGGCGAACCCGTTCCGGTAGACAAGTTACCCAGGTTAAATGAATATGGCGCCGATGACCTTTTTATATGTTGCGCCAGCTTTGAGGAAAGGTGTGTTTCCGGTGCGCTCCGACTGGCCACGGGTTTCAGGGTGCGCTACAGTATCGTTTTTGTCATTGAGGAGCCCTTTTATACAAAAGAGGTGGACTCGAATCTCCAGAAACTGCAGTCCCAGTTGAGTCGCTACACCGCCGAAGGCGTCTATATCATCAGGTGCCAGCGGGACAATCCCGCCGAAGCAATAAGCCAGTTGAAAGCCGTTTGGTCCAAGTGTAAACCCAAAGACACTGATGAACCCTATATCACTCTCGATATCAGCGGATTCACCAAGATTTATCTCCTGCAGCTCCTTTATTTTATAGTGGCTGAGCAGAACCTCGGCATCCCGCGCATTATCCACACTACCCAGGCTTACACTCCCACCAAATTAACGCGCGGCGTCGAGCAAATAACGACAGTCGCCAATTTTTTTGGGACCGTTTCTTTCGAAAAACAAACTTTACTGGTCCTTCTTCTGGGGTTTGAACCTGAACGGAGCCTGAGCGTATGGAAGCATTTCAATCCGTCCCACACAATAGCCCTGATCAGCAATCCACCCAGGGATGGGCAGACAGACTACCTCGAATATGCCCAGAAGAACAATGCTTTCCTTCTCGCCCAGCCCGGGGTGGAACTTAGGGATGTACCACCTGACGACCCTTACGGGGTAAGGAATATGCTCGAGACGATTTACCACGAGGTGAGGGACTCTTTTAACGTTGTCATAGGGCCGTTCGGCACCAAACCGCAAACGGTCGGTGTTTTCCTGTTCTGCCTTGAACATCCCAAGGTTCAGGTTGTGTATTCCTACCCGACAAGCTATACACGTTCGTACCTCCAGCGCCAGCCGGGGGTGACACTTTTATTGCCTATGTCCCCGGCGGTAGGGGTGGACATCCGCAACCGGGAAGAAGAGGAAGAATAGCGCGCGATAAAACCGGCTTGCAAGGTGGTCTTTTGCATTTGCCTTAGCTTTATTAGGTTTATAATGCGCACTTCTTACAATTCACTCTCTAGTGTTAAAACCCTTGACAACCCCGGTCACTTGACTATACACTTGTCAACACTATGACAAATACAAGTTTCAACATCAATGAAGCCGCAAAAAAGCTAAATGTGTCAACCCGCACTATACGGCGATATATCAAGGCCGGCAAGCTTAAGGCGGAACTAGTCAAAGGCAGTTTTGGGGAAGAATACCGCATTCTGGAATTGCCCCCGCAGCTCGATCCGAACCTGACCCTGGACAAAGAAAAAGCTGTAGGCAAGACCTCCGGGAGCCAGTCAAGCGAAAGCTTCGACATGATTCGCGAACTACAGGAAAAGAATCTGGCTTTGGCCGCCCAGCTTGGAGCAGCTGCCGAGCGTATACGGAACCTAGAAGGCCAGGTAAAATTACTTGCCCCGCCGAAAACTGTCAAACCGCCTGAAGAATCATTTTGGAATCGTGTCCAGGCTGTGTTTGTCCGACGCACGGAGAATTAGCATCGGGGTAGAAGACTGTCCGCAAACCATGGACAGGGATGGCCGGGGTTGTAACACCCAGCAGCGGCGCGGCGAAGACAAAATACGTCTCTTGTATCTGGAATATCCTGCCCGGGGACGGAAGAACAACGTTAGAGCGGCATCCCTTTCAAGGACGCCGCTCTTTTGATTCCTTTGCTTATGCCGGGGGAGGGACTCGAACCCACAAGGATTGCTCCGGAGGATTTTAAGTCCTCTGCGTCTGCCAGTTCCGCCACCCCGGCCGGTGTTATTTTACTATTACGCGGGCTTCGGTTCAACTATTAGCCAAACTGCAAACCTGGAGGTAGTATTATGTCCAACTGTTATAACTTCAATATGAAATCAAAGAGGTTAATTTTTCTGATGCCGAAGATATTCGGCATGGCATTCGCAATAGGCGCCTGCGGTCTCGTATTTGGCGCTGTGGCAGGTTTACTGCTGTCGGCCCTCATGCTCAACCAATCCGGCGGGTGGGGTGACCTGGTGGGAGTCATAATCGGGATGCTGATATTTGCCCCGGCTGGCATGATCCTGGGGCTTATCATCTTTAAAATTCGGCATTACAATGGCTCGCTCTTGCTCGGTATTGTGGGAGTTGTTCTCGGTGAGTTCCTGACTTTCAGTTTTTACTCACTCTTATTGTCACGTGTGAGTTCTGCCGTGCTGATACCAGGTTTTCTTGTGGTAGCACCCGTCCTCGGGGCTGTTGGGTACCACCTGGACAGGAAAAAGAGGCTCATTGAAACCCCGTTATAACAACATTATGTCATGTTACTGGGGCCTGATGAAGCTGGTTGATTCAACCTGTGGAACAGGAGGAAAGAAGAGAGGCGACGAGCGGATTCGAACCGCTGATGGGGGTTTTGCAGACCCCTGCCTTGCCGCTTGGCTACGTCGCCGGATAAGTGTGCGGTAGCCAATAGCATATCCTGTGCAGGCGTAAAAGTCAACGTAAAGGCCTGAAATACCGTGTAAAATTGGCTGATTGTGACGGTTAGCGCTGAAGAAACTTAGCGGGGTATCAAGATAGATATATTCAGATGATAACCAGGGAGATATTAAATCGTTTTTGGGGAGACTGATTACCCGGGGGATGAACTGGAGCGGAAGACGAGACTCGAACTCGCGACCTTCTCCTTGGCAAGGAGACGTTCTACCACTGAACTACTTCCGCATATCCTGCAATGTTCTGGTGCCGAGAGAGAGATTTGAACTCTCACGAACTTATAAAGTTCACTAGCCCCTCAAGCTAGCGTGTCTGCCATTCCACCATCTCGGCCGCTGGCAGGAGTGGAAGGACTCGAACCCTCGGCCAGCGGTTTTGGAGACCGCTGCTCTACCAACTGAGCTACACTCCTAAGCTCAATCATGATAGCACAAATTGTTAAATAACTTAACTGCCAAAATGACAGCAGGGAATATATTACTGGCTTTGCCCGTTTCCTGTCAAGCTTGAACAAACCGAAGACCCCAGGTCTCGGAATCTTTGGGAAGGCCTGCCCGGAGTAGTTCGAGGGAAATACCTGAGTCTATTGCGAGCGGGAAAAAAGATTGTCGATCCATGGCCAGGGGTATTTCCCAGATATAGGCACCGTCATCGGACAACTGACTAGTCAGGTATTGACAGCATGTCATGGGGCAAATAGAATGAAATGAAAAGGAAGGGGTGAAGATTTGTATCAAAAAACTGTGTTGAACAATGGCCTGCGCATCATCAGTGAAACCATGCCTCAGACCCATTCCGCGTCGATATGTGTTTTTGTGGGAGTGGGTTCTCGGTATGAGACGAATGCTCGCGCCGGGATTTCCCATTTTGTAGAACATGTACTGTTCCGGGGTACGGAAAAAAGGCCAACTTCCCGTGATATTTCAGAGGCTATAGAGGGAGTGGGCGGGATGCTTAACGGCGGCACCGACCGTGAAAGTACTGTCTATTGGTGCAAGGTCGCAAGGCCACACTTCGAGATGGCCCTCGATGTATTGAGCGACATGCTGCTGAACTCCAAACTTGAGCCCGACGACATAGAGAAGGAGCGTCAGGTAATCATCGAAGAAATCAATATGAGCTATGACTCTCCTTCTTCTAAAGTGGGACTGATAATCGAAAAGCTTTTGTGGCCGGCAGACCCCCTGGGGCGCGACATCGCCGGAACTAAAAAGTCCGTGTCGTCAATCTCCCGGGCGGACCTTGCTGAATATATCAAAAGGCAGTACAACCCCGCTACGACCGTTATTTCAGTTGCCGGAAGCGTAGAACATGCGGAAGTGGTGAAGGCGGTCAAAAACTGCTTCGGAGGCTGGACAGAGCCTGGACGCTGTCCAGCCTTCAAGGCTTTCCGGGTGAATGCGGCTGATAGGGTGGAAATAGAAAAGCGTGATATCGAGCAGACGCATATGTGTGTCGCTTTGCCCGGGTTGTCACTCTTCGATCCACGTCGTTTTACACTTGATATGATGAACGTTATCCTCGGAGAGGGGATGAGCTCCAGGTTATTCAGCGAAGTCCGAGACAAGATGG
>CAZMDI010000092.1:0-5678 GCA_964564995.1 uncultured Dehalococcoidales bacterium | reverse complement strand
GATCGCTCCGAAAACCGACCCCCTTATCGCTGAGACTGCCTCAGCGCCTGGTCGATGTCCGCCTCGATGTCCTCTATGTTCTCCAATCCCACGGACACGCGTATGTAATCCGGAGTGACCCCGGTGGCCACCTGTTCAGCAGATGTGAGCTGCTGGTGGGTTGTGGAAGCCGGGTGGATCACGAGGCTCTTGGTGTCACCGATATTGGCCAAGTGCGACAGCAGTTTCACCGAATCGATGAATTTCTTGCCGGCTTGTAACCCGCCTTTGATGCCGAACCCCAGCAGGCCGCCGTAATTGCCTTTGAGGTATTTTTCTGCCGTTGCATAATTGGGGTTGGTTTTAAGGCCGGGGTAGTTGACCCAGGCCACGTCAGGGTGGCTTCCCAAATAAGCGGCCAGCTTGAGCGCATTGGAGGAATGCTTCTCCTGGCGCAACGGCAGAGTTTCAAGCCCCTGGAGCAACTGGAAAGAGTGGAAAGGACTGATGATGGCCCCCACGTCCCTGAGCCATTGCAAACGTACTTTAAACGAGAAGGCCACGTTACCCATCTCCGGGAAGTTGCCGAAGGTGTCCCAATATCTCAGACCGTGATAGCTGGGGTCAGGTTCGGTAAACTCCGGGAACTTGCCGGTATTCCAGGCGAACTTGCCCGAATCGACGATGGCCCCGCCTATGACCGTCCCGTGGCCACCGACGTATTTTGTAGCGGAAAGGGTAACTATGTCCGCCCCGTACTCGATGGGCCGGACGATTCCGACCCCCACCGTGTTATCCACCACCAGGGGTATCCCGGCCTCGTGGGCTATCTTCGCCAGGGCTTCGAAATCCGGCACATCGAGTTTGGGGTTGCCGATAGTCTCGGCGTATATCGCCCGCGTACGGCTATCGATGGCCTTGCGAAATTCCTCGGGTTTGTCCGAAGCTACGAATTTAGCAGAACGTCCCAGCTTGGGAAATGTGTAATGTAAAAGCTCGTAAGTGCCGCCGTAAAGATTGTTGGCGGCTACCACGTTGTCTCCCGGCTGCGTGATATTGAGCAGTGCGAAAGTCTCTGCGGCCTGGCCCGAAGCCACCGCCACTGCCGCTGAGCCGCCTTCGACAGCTGCGATGCGGCGTTCGAATATGTCGGTGGTAGGGTTTCCGAGGCGCGTATAGATGTTGCCAATTTCTTTCAGCCCGAAAAGATTGGCCGCGTGTTCGGCGCTTTTAAATACATAAGACGTCGTCAGATAAATTGGAACGGCCCTCGCACCGGTGGTAGGGTCAGGGATTTCCTGACCGGCATGAATGGCAATCGTATCCTTGTGCAAAATGGTGCCTCCTTTTAAGTTAGTGTATTAATACTATCTTTTCAGTCAACAATGAGCTAGAATATCATACGTATCTGTGTATGTCAAACTCAAAATAGAGTTATTTCGGCTTGACAGACCGATTGTTGAGTGTTAATATCTACTTACAAAACAGTTTTAGTCAACAAAGCGGGGGCAGATATGAAACTTTCCACCAAGGGACGCTACGGCACCAGGGCACTGTATGAGATGGCCCGGCGTTACGGCCAGGGGCCTCTCCTTCTGAAGGACATTTCGGAAAAGCAGGAGATATCCCTGCAATACCTCGAACATATTATCAGCCCTTTAGTAAAAGCCGGCATAGTAAAAACGACCCGCGGGTTCAAGGGCGGGGTTTGGCTGGCACGCCCGCCTTCCGAGATCAAGATGAGCGAAACCACCCGGATACTGGAGGGCGATATCACGCCGGCGGAGTGTATCGATCATCCTGATACCTGTACCCGCTCCCGTACTTGTGCCACCCGGGACATCTGGGATGAAATGAAGCAAGCGATGTATGCGGTGCTTGAATCGACAACGCTCGAAGACCTGGTAAAACGTCAGGAGATCAAAGATCGGTTACCCCAAAGCGAAAATTACGAGATTTAAAAGGATTCAAGATAAAATGAACGCCAAAATAGATTACCTGCACTTCAAGGGCATAGATATACCCCGCCTGACCCGGGGTATCGCCAAAGACTCTACAGAGATTATCGGCAACACGCCGCTGGTGCGTCTTAACCACATAACCGCCGGCGCAGTAGCTGACGTGGTGGTAAAGCTGGAATCCTTCAATCCTCTTTCGAGCGTCAAAGACCGCATCGGGGTCTCGATGGTCCTCGAAGCAGAAGAACAGGGAAAGATCCACCCTGGCTCGACCATCGTCGAGCCGACCTCCGGCAACACAGGTATCGCCCTGGCTTTCGTCTGCGCGGCCCGCGGATATAAGCTCATCCTCACCATGCCTGAAACGATGTCCATGGAAAGGCGCCAGCTGCTGGCGGTGCTCGGGGCCCAACTCGTACTCACTCCCGGCGCGGAGGGCATGCCGGGGGCCATAAAAAGGGCCGAACAACTTGCGTCCGAGAACAGCAATTATTACCTGCCCCAGCAGTTTAAAAACCCCGCCAACCCCGAGATACACCGCCTGACCACCGCCGAGGAAATCTGGCGCGACACCGAGGGCCAAGTTGACTTCGTGGTGGCAGGTGTCGGAACGGGAGGCACTATCACCGGCATCGCCGAGGCCCTCAAACCGAGGAAAGCCGGTTTCAAAGTAGTCGCGGTGGAACCCGCCGGTTCACCTGTGCTCTCCGGGGGCAAAGTCGGGCCCCACAAGATCCAGGGTATAGGGGCCGGGTTCATACCTTCAGTATTGAAACTTGACCTGGTAGACGAGATCATCCAGGTGGCAAATGAAGACGCAGGCAATACCTCTCGCAGGTTGGCTGCTGAAGAGGGGATACTGGCGGGCATCTCCTCCGGTGCCGCGGCGTGGGCCGCCATCGAACTGGCGAAACGACCGGAAAACAAGGGCAAGCTTATCGTCGCTGTTCTGCCGGATACCGGTGAACGGTACCTCTCTACCTGGCTATTTCAGGAAGCCATCCAAAAGCAGGCGGACGCAACCCCCAGGACCTAACTAAATCACAGGACAGGGTTGAAAATTATGTATTGTTGCTGTTGTTTTAAGGTTGAAGGAAAATAATAATCGATGCGGGGTTATCCGGCGTAGTCCGGATCATCCCGTAAATTTTGAGCAGGAGCGGTGACGATGGAAGAAATTTACAGAGAGATATTGAACCAGCAGAAGCAGGGCAACGCCTCCGCTCTAGCCACAGTGGTTAGCGTTAAAGGCTCCACCCCCAGGGCCGAGGGTTCGAGAAGGTTGATAAAGAAAGATAATGGAATAGTAGGGTCGGTCGGGGGAGGATGCCTCGAAGCCACTGTGTGGGAGGCAGCTCGTGACGCCCTCAAGAGCGGGCTTCCCAAGATCGTGGATTACGATCTGACCGGGCGCACAGACACTCCGGAAGGTCTTATCTGCGGGGGCATCATGAAAGTCTTCGTCGACGTCGTTGGCGCAAAACCGGCGTTTTCCGCGTTCGAAGAGATAGAGCGCATCAAAGGCCAAGGCAAGGCCCTTGTGTTGGCCACGTTGGTCGCCGATTCAGCCCGCGCTCCCTGGAGCGAAACTCCCAGGTTCCTGATTTTGGAAAACGGCGATACGCTGGGGACACTGGGCGCAGCGTACCTCGACTCAGCGGTGCGCAAATCAGCGGATGATATCCTGAAAAACGGTACCTCCGCGTTACTTGAAATACCGGTGGAAAATACAGGTACAGCGCTTGTCTTTCTCGAACCGGTCACCCCTCAACCCACCGTTTACATATTCGGAGCGGGCCATATAGGCTTCGCGGTTTCGAAGATAGCCAAGATGACGGGTTTCCGTGTTTCTGTGATAGACGACCGCCCGGCCTACGCCTGCGCCGAAAGATTCCCGGAGGCCGACGAGTTTTTCGTCGAAGATCCGGCTGACATCGTCCCATCTCTGAACCTGAACGGCGGCTCCTACCTTGTGATCGCGTGCCGCGGGCACTTGGAAGACCAGAGGGTCCTGGCGGAGGCGGTCAAGACTCCTGCGGGGTATATAGGCATGCTGGGCAGCAAGAAAAAGACGAAAACCGTTTTCTCCAATCTCATGGCCGAAGGCATCACACAGGCAGAGCTCGACCGCATCCATTCGCCCATCGGCCTTCCCATATCGACCGAAACACCTGAAGAGATCGCCGTGAGCATCATGGCCGAGATCATCGATCTGAGGCGGCGCAAGGTACGAAAATGATGGCCCTTCGTACTCGCTCAACCCCAGTCTCACCTGTCAACAGGGACCGGGATCCGGGAGCCATTTCCACTGCCTTGCCGAACGTATTCGAGACAACACCAGTTGTCTTTGCGAGGATCCGGGATCTCGGAGCAGGGTGGAAGCTGAACGCTGACCGCTTCATCCAGCGATACAATACCGATGGGGAGCATGGTTAGAGTCCGCAAGAATTTTAGACCGCAACTCATGTATAATTATCTGTTTGAACCGGGAGAAATAACATTATGAAGAGAATCTACATGGACTACGCCGCCACCACCCCCGCCGACCCCGCGGTGGTGAAGGCCATGCTCCCCTATTTCACGGAATCATTCGGCAACCCCTCCAGCCTGTATTCGTACGGCCAGGAGAACAAAGCCGTCCTTGACGAGGCCCGTGAAACCGTCGCAGGCGCCATAGGGGCGAGAGCTGATGAGATCATCTTCACCGGTGGCGGCACGGAAGCCGACAATACCGCCCTGGTCGGCGTCGCCCGGGCCAACAAACAAAAGGGCAACCACATCATCACCACCACGGTGGAACACCACGCCATCCTCGAAACCTGCGCCTCTCTCGCCAAAGAGGGCCTCGACATAACCTACGTCCCGGTGGACGGCTTCGGCGTCGTTTCTCCGGAGGACATAAAGAAAGCCATCACGCCCAAAACCATCCTTATATCTGTCATGCACGCCAACAACGAAGTCGGCAGCATCCAGCCCATCGAAGAGATCGGCCGCATCGCGAAGCAGGCGGGGGTTTACTTCCACACGGACGCTGTGCAGACGGTCGGGCATATCCCCGTCAACGTGGATGACCTTGGCGTAGACCTGCTGTCTCTCGCGGCCCATAAACTTTACGGCCCCAAAGGGGTCGGCATGCTTTATGTGCGCCGCGGCACCCGTATAGAACCCTTCATCCACGGCGGGGCCCAGGAAAAAGGCCGCCGCGCCGGCACCGAGAACGTTGCCGGCATAGTGGGACTGGCCAAAGCCATCGAGCTTGCCATGGCCGAACTCGACAGCGAAAGAAAACGCATCACCATGCTCAGGGACAAACTGATAAAAGGGCTGTTCGACCGGATCGATCTGATTCAGGTAAACGGCCATCCGACGAAACGGCTCCCCAACAACGTCAACGTCAGTATCGACTACGTCGAAGGGGAATCGATGCTGCTTAACCTCGATATGGAGGACATCTGTGTCTCCACCGGCTCCGCCTGCAGTTCGACCAGCGCCGAACCATCGCACGTGCTGCGCGCCATGCGCATAGACCCGGCAAAAGCCCACTGCTCCCTGCGCTTCACGCTGGGCAAATGGACCACCGAGTCAGAGATCGACCGCGTGCTGACGGTCATGCCAGAAGTAGTGACCCGCCTGCGGGCCATGTCGCCGCTGTATCACCGCAAATGAACGGAGTAAACATGGAAAATAAGCCTCAACAGAAGTTCAAAGGCGATACAGTGATCACTTTCGATGACGTACCGC
>CAZMDI010000091.1:0-5690 GCA_964564995.1 uncultured Dehalococcoidales bacterium | reverse complement strand
GTGCATGGCGCCCAGCAAGACGTTCAATCTCGCGGGGCTGGAAGCCTCGTCGATCATCATACCGAATAAAAAACTGCGCGATGAGTTCGCCGCAGCCAGGATGGGCATACTCCCGGGGCCGAACCTGTTCGGCCTGACTGCCATGGAGGCAGCTTACCGGCTCGGAGACGAATGGCTGGAACAGCTGCTGGATTATCTTCAAGGCAACCTGGAGTTCGCCATCGAATATTTCAAAACGAGAATCCCCAAAATAAAGCCCGTCAGGCCGGAGGGCACTTATCTGGTCTGGCTGGACTGCCGGGAGCTGGGCAAGGACGTCGCAGGCCTGAGGAATTTCATGCGGGAAAAAGCCGGTGTGGGGCTTGATGACGGTTTCCTGTTCGGGGCCGCGGGCGCCGGTTTTCAAAGAATAAATATAGCTTGCCCGCGAGCCATCCTGAACGAGGCGCTGGCCAAGATTGAACTCGCGGTAAATTCCCTATAGCTTTTTGCGAAATATGAGCCGGATGATGGAGGAACAAAACATGGCAGCAATCACAATAACCGTATATTCGGATTTTGTCTGACCATTCTGCTATATCGCCGAGCGATCCAGTCTGGTCAGGCTGGCAGATGATTTTGACGTCAAGATTGAATGGAAAGGCTTCGAGCTTCACCCTGAAACGCCGGTAGGCGGCGTACGCATAGCAGATATTTTCCCCGGGTATCAAGACGGCGGGATGCAGGAATATATGCGTAGTTTTGCCGCCAGCTTCGGGCTCCAGAGCATGGCATCTCCTGAAAGGCTACCGAACACACGCCGCATACTCGCCATGGCAGAGTATGCCCGCGAGACGGGCAAGCTTGATACTTTCCGCACCCTGGCGATGAACGCACGCTGGGAAAACAGCAGCGATCTCGAAGACGAAAACGTCCTCGAAAAACTGGCCGCCGCTTGCGGTCTGGACCGGCAGAAAGCTATGAAAGCAAGCGAGTCGCCGGATTACCTTTCGCGCATAGATTCCACAAGGGCCGAGGCGGGCAAGTTGGGGATAGACGGGATACCGACATTCATCATCGGGAAAGAGCGTATAGTCGGCTGTCAATCCTATGAAATCCTGGCTGAGGCCGTCGTCAAGGCCGGGGGCTCCCGGCGCAGCTAAAGACACATCACCATATCATATCTGCTGCGGAGGTTGTTATGAAGATCCAGTGGTTCGGGCAATCATCCTTTCTCCTGACCTACGATTCGGGACTGCGCGTTATCACCGACCCATATGACCCGGTCATCGGCTACAGGGATATAGACGAAGCAGCCGACGTGGTCACTATCAGCCACGAGCACAGGGACCACAACTACACAAAAAGCCTGAAGGGTAGCCCTGTTGTATTGAACGGAGCAGGCATTCACAAAACGCATGGCGTTGAATTCAGGGGCATAGCCACATCGCACGACAAGAACCAGGGAAAAGAGAGGGGAAGCAACACCATCTTCTGCTTCGTCGTCGAAGGAGTCAGAGTCTGTCACCTGGGTGACCTCGGGCATGTTTTGGCTAAACCGGAGATTGAAACGATAGGCGGGGTTGATATACTGCTGGTCCCGGTGGGCGGGTTTTATACCATCGACGAATCAGAGGCGACCGAGATAGCGGCGGCGCTGAATCCACGCATCACCATCCCGATGCATTACCGAACGGAAATGAGCGGAAAAAACCTCGCAACGTTGGACAAGTTTCTGGCCGGGAAGAAGAATATAATCAGGGCGGGCGGGCCATGGTTTGAAATAAAGCCCGATGTTTTACCGCATACCGGTCAAATCGTTGTGTTGCCGCACACAAGATGATCAAGGTCGTTTAGCCGGGAATTCCCGGATTTTACAGCTAACTCTATTTCGAAGCCTTTTTCTTGTCTTTTGAAGCTTTCTTCGGGAAATAATCAGGTACTTCGGTTTTAGTCTCGGTTATTTTTATGTATGCAAACGGCCCGAAAACCACTCTCGACCTGATCCTGACATCGATGGCACCGAGCCCTGTCAAGCTGGATATGGCGACATGAGGGATCTCACCGGCAGCCAACGTGAAGTTTATCGGGATTGCTTCATCCGAGCGGGGCTTAAGCCACGTTGCTTTGGTATGGACCATGTTTTCACAGACCTTTTCGCTGATAGTCACTTCGTGCTCGATATCAGGAAGATAAATCGGTAAGAGACTCCTGTTACGGCAGATAATCTCGCCGTCCATCCTTACGCCGTTTTCGAAACCCCCGGAGGCCGACGCAAGATTACCCTTGATAACGCTCCATATGGAACCCAGAATGGAGGTCCTGGTTGCCTTGAAATCGGGAACAGCGCTGATGGATTTAAAGGTGATTACGAGCCTGGCATAATTGTAGACGGCCAGAGCAGAAATCGCGACAACAAGGATGGTAAAAGCCCCCACGGCCGCCAGAAACCAGGTAATTATGGCTTTAAGGGGCTCCATAGTCCTCAAATGATAACATACTCAGTCTGACCGTGAATGTATGGTTCTTTTACAATAACCAAGATAACACAACCAAAACCGGCTATTACCTTGCCCCCCTTTACAAAGAAATGAGCTTAATAAACGTCTACTTATATATCCGTTACTCAAAAAAAGGGGCTACCTCTTCTAACGAAGAGGTAGCCCCTGTATATTCTTGCTATCCAGGTATTTTAGCTTACGGTGATTGTCATACTCACACTTGCGTTACCCTCATCCTTGACCGTATATGTCCCGGCCGCGTCGAAGGTAAAGTCAAATTCAATGTCTTCAGGAATTAGTTGCTTAAATATTTGTTTACCTGAACTATTTGTGCAAACCAATGTATGGTCCTGATGGTCCGGGTTAAAATAGACTATCGTTCCGCCAACGGACAGGTTTATTTTATTTGGTTCAAAGGCACCACCGTTTGCAATTATGGTCGGTGTCGTAGCTTTTGAGGTCGAAGGAACAGTAGAAGTGGTAGTTGTAGTTGCAGGCAGGTTGGAAGTAGTGGTGGGAGGCACAGTGGGGGTCGTTGTAGGAGGCGTGGTTGTAGAAGTGGTGGGCGGAGGAGCAACGGTAGTGGTGGTGGGAGGCACAGTCGTGGCCGTTGTAGGAGGCGTAGTTGTAGAAGTGGTGGGCGGAGGAGCAACGGTAGTGGTGGTCGGTATCCCGGTCGTCGTCTTAGGAGCGGTCGTCGTGGATGCGGTGGTTGGGGGCACTGTGGTGGTAGTCTTGGGAGCAGTAGATGTCGAGGCGCCGCTTGAAGAACAACCTGCAACCAGCATGGCCAAAATGACACTTGATACTATTAGAAAACCCGATATTCTTGCTTTCATTAAATCTCGTTCTCCTTAATTTTAAATTTCCAATAAACTATAAGTGTAGCATATAGTGCTATTTGCAACAAACAGCATTAAAAGGCTAAATCTCACAGCCCCACTACATATGCGCCCTGCGAGCAGATACGAGTGGTTGGGGAATCCGGGTTGCGCATTTACAGGTGTTTTCGTTGAGTCTCAGCGTCCAAGTAATGCGAGACCGCCCCGTAATTGCTTCCCTTAGGTACTCTAGCACCTCAGGAGTTAAAAAGTCATAACAAAACACACCGGAAAGTTAAAGAAATATGACATTTCTGTAAAATCTCACATGTTCCCGATGACGTATAATTACCCATAAAGGAGAAACTATATGGTATTCATGGGTGAAGACGACAACAAACCAGTCAGCGAAACTACCCTTAAAGAGAGCAAAGACCTACTTCACCGCCTTATCCGGCAGCAGGTTATCGACAACCGCGAAGATTATATGGCAGCTGTGTTCGCGATGAACCGCGTCGCGCCTTACAGAACCACCGATCCGGAAGTGGAGAATATCCTCAGAACCATGGAGCGGACGTTCACTACAATACCATCCTTCGGTGAGTTATAATATAATATGACGCAGGACATAAAGATCGGTAAATCACAGAAATACGCCTAGATGAATAAACGCATCATCCCTTTTATATTGCTTGCCGCAGTGCTTTCCGCCGGGGCAGTATATTTTTTATTGCGCGTTTACAACATACCGAACGCCGCCAGTGTTGAACGCGGCAGTATCGACCGCGCCATAAAGGTTCTCATCTCCATCGCCGCTGTGGTTTTCATCTGGGTGGTGACTGCCCTGGCATATGTAATCGCCTTCAACAGGCGAAAGCAGGGAGACACTGGGTTCGGAGAACACATTACCGGCAACCCAAAACTGGAGACCGCCTGGACCGTCATACCACTCCTGATAGTCATCGGGGTTTCATTCTACGGCGGGTTCGTCCTCCGGGATATCACCCCGACACCCCCGCCCGGCGTACTTAATGTCGATGTGACCGCCTTCCGTTGGGGCTGGAAATTCTATTATCCCGACTACAATGTAAATTCCCTCTACTTGGAACTCGAGGTTAACCGGCAGGTCGAGTTCCACATGGCGACGCTCGACGTCGTGCACGGCTTCTGGATACAACCGTTCGGACCCAAGCAGGACATCGTGCCGGGAATGATGATGCACCTCGATGTGACACCCGACAAGACAGGCCAGTACCTGCTGGTTTGTGACCAGCTTTGCGGAGCCGGACACACGGGCATGACCGCTCCCGTTTATGTAGTAACGACAGGCGACTTCCAGACGTGGGTGACGCAGCATAAAACCGCGCCCACGACCACTCCCCCGTCCACCGTTTTTTCCACCGCCGGACAGCTAGCGCAACTGGGCTCCGGGGTGTTCAGCAGCGGCTGCGCCTCATGCCACGGGGCTACGGGGCAAGGCGGCGCGGGACCGAAACTTGTCGGGACGGGCAACTCCCTGGCAAAATACAATACCGCGCAGGGTCTGCTGGGGTTCATCTCGGCCGCTATGCCGCTCAACGCCCCGGGGAGTTTGAACGCCGTTCAATACGACGAGCTAACGGCATTCATACTGGTGCAGAACAACTGGATCGGGAGCGGGACAACGTTCGACCCGAACAGCCTATCCTCGGTGACGATAAAATAGGACTTCTGAAATAATGAAAAGATTCTTCTCGACAGGGATAGTGCGCGGGGTTCTGGGTGGTGCGACCGGCACGGGCGCGGGTATCGGCCTGGGGATGCTGTTACGCATGTCGAAGGGATTGCCGGCATGGAACCAGGGGCAGGTCTGGGCGTCGGGTATGATCATCGGCGTCGCAGGCTACCTTATTGCGCTCGGCCTGTTCAATTACTGGGCCAGGTGGTTCATAGGCGCCCGCGAAAGGGTGGAACCCAACATTCCGTCGGGTTCCTGGACGCGTTTCCTGAACGTCAGCACCGACCACAAAACCATCGGTATACAATATCTAGCGACCGCCCTGATATTCCTTCCGATAGCCGTTATCCTCCAGCTTATCGCCAGAGTTGACCTTTCCAAGGTCGGGTTCACCCTGGATCCCGAGACCTACACGGCGCTTATCAGCGACCACGGCATAGTGATGCTTTTCATAGTAGCGATTCCCGCTTTCGCCGGGCTGATGAACTATTTGGTGCCCCTCCAGATAGGGGCGAAGGACATGGCGTTCCCCCGCCTGAACGCACTCTCTTTCTGGCTCGTTCCGGCAGCAGGCATATTGATGGTGGCCGCCCTCGCGGCAGGGGGATTCGATACGGGATGGACCATCTACCCGCCCCTATCCGTCTCCTATCAACCTCTCGGGATGAACCT
>CAZMDI010000090.1:0-5756 GCA_964564995.1 uncultured Dehalococcoidales bacterium | reverse complement strand
ATCTGATTATCGACCCCAAGCTTACTCTTCCCCCGGGCTTGAATGCCACCGGGCTCAGGGCCGGTGCCCTCGGTCCTAACGCAGCCGATGACGCTCTGATTCCTCTCGTCATACAAGATCGCATGTTCGACACTGACGGCCAACTATACTTCCCATCCGGCCCGACCGATCCCATGAGCCCATCTCTCAACCCGGAGCATAAATGGTGGGTTCCCGAGTTCTTCGGCAACACAGTTTGTGTAAATGGCAAGGTATGGCCTTATCTGGAGGTGAAAGCTCAGCGCTACCGCTTCCTGATTATTAACGGTTCCAATGCCCGCACCTGGGAGTTAACCTTTGAGGGCAACGATAAAGCTCCGGCTATCTGGCAAATCGGCACCGATCAGGGATACCTCGATAAACCCGTGGCAGTGGATCCCTTGGTGCTTCTCCCCGGTGAGCGGGCCGAAATCATAGTGGATTTTGCAGGTCTTGATCCGGACGTCACCTTAGTACTGTTTAACATCGGACCTGACGAGCCCTTCAATGGCATACCTGGAGACCAGTCCCCGGCAGAATCGGACACCACCGGTCGGGTACTGCAATTCAGAGTCGTGGCAGGAGCCGTGGTTCCAGACTCAAGCTTTAACCCGGCCCTCGGAGGTGCTGTCCGCAGCGGCGACTCGGCCATTGTGCGCCTGGTGGATCCCTCAACCGGTACACTTGCTCCGGGGGTAGCCCTGGCACTGACCCGGTTGCTCACCCTGAATGAGATTGCACGCGAGGAAAGCATCACAGTAGACGGTGTACGCTGGGTAGGCGGCCCGCTCGAAGTGCTGGTTAACAATACACGCTGGACAGGCCGTCAGCCGAATGAAAAAGACCCCAACGACATGATGACCCCGGCCGACCAGCCCACCTGGGTGAAGGATGGCCTTGGTAACTTCCTCAGCGAATTACCTGAGGAAGGCACGACGGAAGTTTGGGAGATCGCGAACCTTACTACGGACGCTCATCCCATCCACACCCATCTTGCACAGTTCCAACTCATGAATCGCCAGGCAATCGACAAGGATGCCTATCTTACACTCTATAACGCAGCTTTCCCTGGAGGAGAGTTCAAGCCCGCTGCCGGCCCGCCGCTCAACTATTCCCCTGCGGTCGGCAAGTATGGCGGCAACCCTGATGTCGCTCCTGCGCTTAAAGGAGAGATCTCTCCCCCTAACGCAAACGAGGCTGGGTGGAAGGACACGGTACTTGTTCCACCCGGCATGGTTACCCGGCTTGTAATTCGCTGGGCACCTACAGACGTCCCCCCCTCTACGTCAGCGGATTCGCCTCTGCTGCGCTACGCGTTCCTGCCTAACGATGCAATACCCTTAAAAACAGGGTCGACATTCAACTACGTTTGGCATTGCCACATAGTTGACCACGAAGACAACGAGATGATGCGCCCCGACCAGGTCGTACCGGCGGCAAATGCCACCCGCTCGTTTGTAATAGGGAGAGACTACTAGCATCCGGGCTGAGAGTATCTTCCGATTCTCACCCGAGATTAGATCTCCTTGAAGCAAAACAGAAGTCCGGAATAACCTTGAGGATTCCGGACTTCTGTTTGTCTCTTTCCACCTGGCAGATATCGGGATATTTGCCATTCCATGCGTACGCTAAGGTTTAATTTTGGTTACCGAGTCTTCTACCAGATAGATCGGCAACGAAAAAGTTGATAACTCCAAGCCACGCCTGTTTATACGGAAGTTGACTGCTTACCTCTAATCGGCATGTTGTTCGGGTTAGTTTTGTAAGATAGCCTCAATGCGTTGCATTACGTCTTCTTGAAGCAGCGGCACCACTTCCAGGGCTTTCATGTTTTCAATCACTTGCTCTGGTTTGGATGCACCCGTAATGACCGTGCTGACGTTCGGGTTCTTCAGGCACCAGGCCAATGCCATTTGCGCCAAGGTATAACCTAATTCATGCGCCAGTGGTGCCAGGCGTTTAACCTTTTGTATATTAAACCTGCTTTTTTCGCTTTCAAACTCATTACGCAACCATTCGTAACCTGGCAAAGTGGCGCGCGTCCCCTCAGGGATGCCGCCATTGTACTTTCCGGTTAGTAGACCATTGGCTAATGGACTCCAGGTGGTAATGCCCAAACCGATTTTTTTATATAGTGGGGAGTATTCTTGTTCGACGCGCTGGCGGTGGAACATATTGTACTCTGGCTGCTCCATAACCGGGGGAATGAGGTGCTCGTGCAGAGCAACTCCGCAGGCTTCTGTGATCTGAGCTGACGACCATTCGCTGGTACCCCAATAGAAAGCCTTGCCCTGCTGGATGATAATGTTCATAGCACGCACAGTCTCTTCCACGGGAGTGTTCTCGTCCGGGCGATGGCAAAAAATCATATCCACGTAATCCATCTGCAGGCGTTTCAGTGCAGCTTCAGTGCCCTCAAGGATATGCTTATGCGAAAGTCCGGTATCGTTTGGGCCCTTCCCACCCCAGAATATCTTGGTGGATATGACCAGGTCCGAGCGTTTCCAGTTCATTTTTTTTATAATCTTACCCATGACTATCTCGGCATTGCCGTGCCCGTAAGCTTCAGCGTTATCAAAGAAATTAACGCCGGCTTCATAGGCGGCTTTCATGCATGCGCCGGCAATATCTTCACTGACCTGTTCGCCGTAAGTAACCCATGCACCGAGTGAGAGAGCGGAAACCTGTAGGCCAGACTTGCCTAAATAGCGGTATTCCATCAAAATTCCTCCCTTTTTCAGGTTTTCCTTTGATTATAGATGAAATAAATGATCAAAACCATTGAAACGGTTTACCTGGAGAGAGCAAATCTGACTGTTTGATTTTCGAGAGGGTAATATGATCCTTTCAAAGTGTGACTACCTGAAGGCAGGAGCAATAATGTCCCTTTGTTGCCCAAGTAACTCAGGAGTGGAAATCGAGTTTGAAATATGGCGGACCTGTTTAGCGAGTAGCAGCCAGAAGGTTTTGTTATAATTACTTTTATCAAAGTGAAACAATGATAGCTTAATCCAATACAGGATAAGGAGGCGTTGACAAAGTGTCACAACATAGAACGCAAACAGGGGCAATGAATGCCTTAAGAAATATACTAGGCGTTCGCAAGGGGACCAGGGTTATTGTTATAACAGACAACGAAACACTTAACATCGCAAAGATTTTTATCACTGGGGCCGAATCGCTCGGAGCCAATACCATACTTTATTCGCTCCCCTTGGGTCGGCCTCTAAAAGAGGTCCCTGCCGGGCTCTTAGAGCTCATAGAACAACAACAGAAGGACAAGAAGGACACCACGGACCTGGTTTTCCTAAACACCTTTTTGGGAATAGGAGACGAGACGCCGATGAGACTCTCGCTCCTCAAGCGAGAAACGGATACCGGTGCCCGCGTAGGCCATGCACCTGGTATCGACGAGCGAATGATGAATGAGGGACCGATGAATGTCGATTACAAAGCTTTGGCAGTATCAGCAAGGGCGCTCATTGAGCGCTTCAAGAACGCAACACGTGTTCGGATTACATCTTCCCTAGGCACCGACATAGTCCTCAATATTGAAAACCGGGCATTCATGACAGATGTCGAGGTCATGAAAGGTTCCATGGGAAACCTCCCGGCAGGCGAGATTTGGTGCGCACCAGTCGAGGACAGCGCCGACGGCGTTATAATGGCTGACGGCTCCGTTGGCGATTTGGGCCAGATCGAAAAACCCATCAAACTCACTGTCGCCGCGGGAAAACTGACCGAACTCTCCGGAGGTACCAAGACATTCATGAAGAAATTGATGCCCCTTTTGGATGTCGACGAAGGGGCCCGCATTATCGGAGAACTAGGGATCGGCCTAAATCCCGGGGCTAGAATTACTGGGAATCTTCTTGAGGATGAGAAGGCTGGCGAGACCGCCCACATAGCTTTCGGCTTCAACTTAGACATGCCCGGGGGTAAGAACGGCTCGAAGACCCATCGTGACTTTTTGTTCCTGCAACCTACTATTGAGGTGACCTTCAAGAACGGTAAAGAAGCGATATTGATGAAGGATGGCAGGTTTACTTTTGAACCGGCTGAATGCCGTTAAATGCCGCATCAGTCCCACTCGTATCTCTCGCATTTGCCGAAACATGACCCTGAAGGGTCAGCATTGTGAGTCGGTTACCTCTTCCCAAAACCGGAGTTTTACCCCAGACTTCTAGTCTGGCAAGGCAATCAGGTGTTCGTTTGCCACAACACCCAAAACGCAAGGTGTTTCTGCTTGTGACATCTTATCGGTAACCCGGATAGTCACCGGATACGTAATGGGTCGGAGTGTGGGATGAAAAGATGGGGTAAACCAGCCGCAATTAAAGAGAATCCAAACCCCGAATACCTTGAGCGACTGCGCCTACTGGCAGAAACCTCCTTGCGCATCAACCAGATGGAAACGAGCCAGGGGGTCGCCGACTTGTTGTGCCAGCAGGTCAAGACGATAATCGGCAAAGGGTATGTCGCCATAACTTTAATGGATGATGCCACTCAAACACTCAGCGTCAAAGCCATGCAGGGGTTCGAGGACGATGGGATAATAAATGCCGGTTTACGCCTTTCCGGCAATGATCCTCGCAAAATGCAAATGCCGGTTTCGGATTTCACCCAGGATGAGCTATCCATTTACACAAGTGGTCATCTTGAATTACTCAATGAGGGGCTTTACGAATTGCTGGCCCATAAGTATCCCCGCGCTGTGTGCAGTGCTCTGGAGCATCTTCTGGACGTGCGATTCGTCTACACCATGGGATTTGTTCACCTTGGCCAACATATCGGCGGGATAGGCATATTAACCGGTTCTCAGAGCGTGGTTGAATCTAGCAAATTCTTGATCGAAAGCGCCACAGCGCAATCAGCAGCAATAATCAGCCGATTGACAACGGAAGAGCAACTACGCGGGAGTGAGAAGAAGTACCGATCCCTCTTCGAGCAATCAAACGATGCCATTTTCATTCATGATGACCATGGACACATGCTGGACGTCAACCAGCGCGCAGTGGATTTACTCGGATACTCCCGCGAGGAAATGCTGGCTTTGCCGACGATCAACTATCATCCGACAGAGGTCGTTGATCATGTCAAGGCTTCTTTCGACGAACTGATTAAGAATGGATCCGTACGTTTTGACTCAAAGTTCAAAAAGAAAAATGGTGCGCTCATCGATGTGGCCCTCAGCGTCCGTCAACTCGAACCCGGAATTGCCGTGTTTCAGGCGATTGTCTCGGACATCACCGAGCGCAAGCAGACAGAGGAATCCCTGCGTAAGAGCGAGGCCAGGTACCGCCTGCTGTTCGAAAACATGGAAGAAGGATTCTCCATGAACGAAATCATCACCGATGAAAAGGGGAACCCCGTCGATTTCCGCATACTTGATGCCAACAGCGCTTACGAGCGAAACTCCGGCCTCAAGCCTAAAGAAATCACCGGCAAAACCATCCGTGAAATCATGCCGAATGTGGACCCGCTCCAAATCGTGAAATACGGCAGGGTGGCACTGACGGGGGTTCCGGAGGTTTATGAATATTATTCAAAAACATTCGAGCGCCATTTCCGCGTGCATGTCTTCTGTCCCCAAATAGGGCGCTTTGCCACGACCTTCGAGGATATCACCGAGCGCAAAAAGGCAGAAGATGCCCTGGGCGCCAGTGAAGAACATTTCAGGACAGTCGTGGAAACTGCCATAGACGGCTATTGGCTGGCAGATACGAAAGGTAATCTGC
>CAZMDI010000089.1:0-5765 GCA_964564995.1 uncultured Dehalococcoidales bacterium | reverse complement strand
CAGATGTTGTTTATTTTCTACCTCCAGCAGCCCGCCTATGTCTTTTCCGGATTGCAGTTCCCTGCCGTCCATGGTGGCGATGCCGGCAGAGTCATAGCCGCGATACTCAAGGCGTTTTAGTCCTTCCATGACTATCGGCGCGGCCCTGTCAATACCACAGTAACCAGTTAGTCCACACATACCAAAGCCTCCCTGGGGGTCGTGAACCTCTCGGTTCCCACTGGCTTTATCTACACGGGAGTCGGGGTTCTGCCGGAGCGTAAAAATTGAAATAGGTGATGCAGAACAAATCAGTTCGATGAAAATGCGTGCAACTTATCTATCTTACCTTTGAGTATAATTCTGAATTTATTATTTGGATAGAATACTTGGGTTCTAGTAGTTGACCCTTTTGGGTCAGCATATGACACTTTGGTTTCAAGGGAATGGAAAAGCCCTGAAATATTTATAGCGTTGAAACGGCATTGGCGGATGCGGGCTTTATGTGTTATCTTGGTTGGAAATTATGAAGATACGGCTCGGTAGCGGACTGGTGTTTTTGAATCTGCTGGCGGCGGTCCTCGCCGCCGTCATATGGTTCGTGCCTTCCAGTGGGGCCAGGGCGGCGCTTGGCCTGCCGTTCGTCCTGTTCACACCGGGTTACGCCCTCATCACCGCCCTCTTCCCGCGTAAAACCGCACTTGACGGCATAGAACGGGTCGCTCTGTCGGTGGGACTCAGTTTCGCCGTCGTGGCACTGCTCGGCCTCGCCCTCAACTACACTGCGTGGGGCATCAGGCTTTGGCCGTCGATAATAGCGAGCGGCGGCTTTGTTTTTATCGCCACCCTTGTCGCCGGGTTCAAGCTCCGCCGTTTGTCCCCAGAAGAGCGTTTCGGGGTTAATCTCGATTTTACAAAAGTTAACCTCGGCGACACGCCGCTCAGCAGGGCCCTTTCAGTGGTGCTCATACTCGCGGTTCTGGGCACTATCGGCACCCTTGTTTACACCGTCACCTTCCCGAAGGTCGGCGAGAGATTCACCCAGTTCTACATTTTGGGGAAGGGCGGCCAGGCGGCCAACTACCCGCAGAATTTCACGCTCAAGAAAGGGGCGGTGACCTCTGTCGACTACGGGGGGGGGCTGATAACATACTCCGGCATCGGCGCGATAACCGTCGGGATCATCAATAACGAACAAGCTGCCACCACTTACACCGTGCAGGTGGTGGTTGACGGAACTTCTGTGGGGGTTGAGGTGGAAGGTGCCAAGCTCGCCGGCATCGGCCCGGTCACGCTACAAAACGGCGAGAAATACGAGAAACTGATTGGCTTCGCGCCACAGCACACCGGTGATAGCCAGAGAGTGGATTTTGTTCTTCTCGTGGACGGAAAACCCTATTTCACCGACCCGCCCCATATCTGGATCAATGTCGCCGCGGGCTAGCAGTTCGTTTCCGCGGCCCTTTCCCAGTCCCCCCGTTGTCATCCCGGCGCGATAGCCGGGATACAGAGTCGACTACCTCTTTCCGCTCGGGGATTCGGAATGATGCCCAACCGTTCCCCCCCAGTCCTTACGCGCACCGCTGACAGCTGATTTCCGCCCGTGCTATAACTTGAACGGTAGGAGATGGCTTATGTTGGTGAAAATAGAGACGTATTTTGATGGTGAGTCACGGTGTGCCCGCGGTATCGGTCAGGATATATTCACAGAGGGGCTACCCTTGACGAACTTTATAAGAATATCAAAGAAGCCGTGGCTCTGCATTTCGAAGAACTGCACGAACCTATAACCATCTTGACGATCTCTGAAATGAAATTGACCGATGCCGAAATTGCCGCCGGAAAGTAGCCAGTCTTTGCTTAAGCTCCTCCTGTCCATGGGATACAGGGTGGAGAGGCAACGCGGTAGCCACAGAGAAATTGCCAAAGGCACACTCAACGATATCTTGAATGCTGTCGGCTTACATAATGGCATTTCAAAAGCCGAGCTGTTATATAAATTACAGGAAAAATAGTGCTGATTTGCCGGATGTCTCCAACAAGGTTTCTTGCTGTATGCGATATTCGTCGAAGAGCGTTTGTACTTGGGCTGGACTTGGACCGGCCGCGGACTATTCCAAGGGGTTCTTGGTCTCAAGGGATCCGGAGCAAAGGGGTTTCCTGGGTCAGTTCTTCCCGTACTTGAGCTTGGCGTACAGCAGGAGAGCAGCGAAAATGAACGATATCGCGTTCCAGGCGATAAGCGGCGCCAGCCCCAGCCGCACCCCGTAGACTAGCCACAATCCGATCCCCACCGTGTACATCACCGCGAACGGCAGGCTTATCTCGTGGGCCTCTTTCAGCCTGTAAACCTGTATCACCTGGGGCACGAGGCCGAAAGTCGTCAGCGCCCCGGCCAGTATCCCTAGAATCTCGATGAAACTCATGTTAAACAAATCCATAACCTTTTAAATCACATCCGGGCCCGTTGCTTTTGCAGTATAACTTTGCACCCCGCCATCGCCCGGCCTCAGGATAAAAAGACCTCGGCGCGACCGGGTCCTTCCCGGTGGTTGAACTTCTTGTTTTTACAGCCCGTTTCCTATCAGTCATCTGAAGGTATCCCCTTACTTTTAGCCGGCATTATTTTGCTCGAACGATGCTCCGGGACGGTAATCAAGTGGTGAAACTGGCCGCAAATTGCAGGATGAGCCCTGCGAAAGCGACGAGCGTGCCTATCACCACCAGCATTTTCTTGGCGTCGGAGCTGTAAGAAAGGAACCCGAAAAGCCCGCGCGCCATCTCGAGCAGGAAGATACCTATCAGCACGAAGGGCGATATCAGCAGCATGATCACCTCGTGTACCAGGCACGCGGTGAAGATCCGCACTTCGAGCCGGATATCGGAATCGCTGCCTTCGTCGGCCCATGCGTCGCGATATATGACTATCAGCGGCATGACGCCGGCAGTTAAGATGAGAGCTACCGAAACCCAGAGATTGGGGGATTTGATAGTGTGATGTGGCACCCTCAGAAACACGTAGCTCAGCGAAAGCGCGATGGTCTGTATCGAGTACCGGTACATCACGGTTATCAGGCGCCTGCGCGGTAGTGGAAAGTTGCGGTTCAGACGGGAGTGTATGTCTCCGAAACCATCGCTTAATTTATCGGCTAGAGGGCCTACCACTCGGTGCTCCATCAGCAAGGCCGCGAAGAGCGTTGCCATGATAAAACCGATGATGGACAAAAGCATCCCCCATTGAGCGAGTGACATAAATAATTAAGCTTCTTTCAGTTAAAAATTGGATTTATGTGCTGGATTGCGGCCTGCTCGGCCGTGGTCATTTTGCCGGGTGGATGGTCCGGCAGGTCCCAATCAAATACTTACATAGCGCTTCTTTGCACTGAAAGAATATCCCGGGAATGGGGGATTTGTCAATCGGAAGGCAACTTGGTATTTATCGGCTAACGGCGCTATTTGTGCGTTCCAACGCCGGCTCCGGTGCCGGCGACCTGGTCGTCAGCGGGTCGCGAGCGCCGCGTTTCTGAGCGTCTTTGATGCAGAACCTTGCAGTGGGGATGGCTTCCAGCCGCGCAGCGGCTATCTCGCGCCCGCATTTCTCGCACAAGCCGTAGGTGCCGGTAGCGAACTTGCCGATGGCAGATTCGATGTCGGATAGCTCGTCCATAAGGCGGCCTTCCTGCGCCAGCATGTTCTCTAGGTCCGCTGATTCCGCGGCCTCCTCCTCTATCTTGCCGAGGTGGTTGCCATCATGCCTGTCCTCGGAAATCCGATCTGCCCGCATGACTTCCAGTCGGGCATTAAGCTTCTTGCGGTCTTTCTCAAGGCGGACGCGTGCCTGCTTGCAGTCAGCTTCGGGCATTGGTTTCTCCTGATCTATATTTATCGGGATCAATTAACAAATATTTTAATATCGCTAATCCTAATAAATAAAGATATAGGATTTATTAAATACACAGTCGAAAATGTGAAATTATCGTTACATTTTGGAATTTCCAAGAAAAAGACTTCCGAAAGTTAGCATCGGGTCTCGTTACGTTCCCAATATCGCCAAAGCCCTTAGAAACCGTTCTACCTGCTGTATGGTCACTCCGGTTTCACCCAGTCGGACTATCTCCATGACGCACTTTTCAGCCTGACGCCTCTCCATGATGGTTGGTTTATTTGCTTTACTGGGAACCGCTCTCAACATCGCGCCTTGTTTTTCGATCGTTCCGTTCATTTTCAGCCTCCGAAGATAAGTTTATCCCTCGATTTTGACTGTTATTTAATAAGTTAGCACAAGTGTTCTATTATTACAAGAATATAGTCGATCAAGTTAAGTAGGTTGGCACGTTAAATATTTGCTTGGTATCCCAAAACCCATTGATACCAGGTGAACGGTATGCAATAATGAGGCTAATTTGGGTCCTGTGAGGTGAAGCATGTCTCAACGTTTTTGCACCGGTTGCGGCCACAGCCTGGCAGACAACGCCCGTTTTTGCGAATCCTGCGGCACGGGAGTAACAGGCCCGGCAGTCTCGCAGCAAGCCCCTCCCCCCCCTCCGATTTATCAAGCGCCGGTCCCGCCGCCACCGCCGCAATATCAACCTCCTCCCCCGCAGTTTCAACCACCGCCGGTTTATCAACAACCTCCTGGTTATCAACCGCCGCCCCAGCAGGCGTATCAACCCCCGCCGGTCTACCAGTCGCCACCCGTTTACCAGCAGGCGCCTGTTTATCAACAACCTCCTCCCGCTTATGTCCCACCACCCGCGTATCCGCCCCAGTATGGTTATCCCCCTCAGACACAGGGGATGCCGGGCGAAGCATTTATCGGCGTTGTTCCCAACGCCCAACGCAAAAAGAACATGTTTTCGACGGAGACTTTCAATATAGTAGTTACCAACCAGCGTATGGTTTTTGCGCTTGTAACCTCCGATATGATAAAAGCTGAAGCGATGTCTCATAAAGGAGAAGGCATCAAAGGGGCCTTCAAGGCCATGGCAGCGGGTTATACCCTATGGCAGAGATATCCCGGCATGTCGCCCGATCAGGTCATGGCCGAAGCACCCGGCAATTTCTGTGTATACCTGAACCAGGTCCGCAAGGTGAAATACAGCGGGGGAAAAACTTTGTTCAGCAAGGGCGGGCTTTCCGTCGGCATGAATGTGAACGTTGGCTTCGGTGGAGGCGACGATGACGACAACGCCAAATTGGAAATTGAAACTATTGGCGGGAAATACCAATTTGAAATCATCGCGAGCGCCCAGCAGCAGGCCCATCAAGTCCTGAAAGCCGCCGGTTTGATAAAGTAGCCGAAGTAAAAGATAAATTAACAAAGACCCGCCATCATCGGCGGGTCTTTGTTTTTGGGGTTAATCTCGGGAGATTCTGGAACCGGGGCAAGATTGAATCGGACGTTATAATCGAAAGGTATTGATTTGTAAGGATTATTCCTTTTAAGGAGTTCTTGATGGGTATGCCGCTAAAAGGGCGTTTTACCAACTTCCAGAATATCCCGGGAAGAAACGGGAGAGAAAAAATCCTGATATTAAAATTCGAGGGGAGGGGAAATGGGGTGAGTGAAGGGAGTCGAACCCTCGATCTTCAGGGCCACAACCTGACGCCTTAGGCCACTGGGCTACACCCACCACGAACCGGAGCAACGACTATTATATCTAAAACTACCCGCGTCTGCAATTAACCGTGTGCGGCCCGGAGAAAACAACGAGAATTATTCCCGAGAGAGATGATTAAGAGAAAGAAAGCGTATCGAAGTATACCAGTTCGCTGAATTCGATCAC
>CAZMDI010000088.1:0-5832 GCA_964564995.1 uncultured Dehalococcoidales bacterium | reverse complement strand
CTGCAGAGCCGCCTACTTCATTCCAGTAGATATGCGCTTCGGAGCCCAGGATTATCTCGTCGCCGTGACGGGTCTGGGCCAGTACCGCGATTAGATTGGACATCGTACCGCTGGGAGTGAAAAGGGCTTCCTGCTTGCCCATCTTCAGGGCGGCCAATTTCTCAAGGCGGTTAACGGTGGGGTCCTCGCCGAATACGTCATCTCCAACCTCGGCTTTATACATGGCATCCCGCATTTCGTCTGTGGGATGGGTGATCGTATCGCTGCGCAGGTCTATGGTTTTCATCGATTATCTCCGTTGCACCAAAATATAAATGTCATCCCGGAGCTGCATCCGGAATCCAGTTCCATTACTTTGGAGGACCGTAAGCCCAAAAAAGCAATAAATCATACTCAGCATATCAGGAATCAGCTGCAATTCTTACCCGGGCGACCAGCGCCTTCAGCAGAACCCGGATCATTTCCCGTCCCGGTTCGTCGGTAAATTTACCCTGCGCGTCGAATTTCTGGCCTGCGAAATTCACAAACACCTCTGGTTTGTTGACGGGATATATATCGAGACATACGAATATCTGCCGCAGATGATACTGCGCCCGGGATCCTCCCAGCATGCCCGTGGATACGCTCATGATGGCTGCATTTTTCCTCTGGAATGAGTTGTTTCCAGCAGGTCTCGATGCCCAGTCCATGGCATTTTTGAGTACGCCCGGGACTGAATAATTATATTCAGGAGTAACTATGAGCAGGGCATCGGCTGCTTTGATTTTCTGCTTGAATTCAACAACGGTTTGAGGAAGTACGGACTCAATGTCCTGGTTGAAAGGAGGGATTCCGTCAAGCTCGAAAATCTCTAAAGTCGTGTCGGGCGGCAAAAGTTCGAGACAGTTCCGCAGCAGTGCGCGGTTATAGGATTTCTGTCGCAGACTTCCGGCAAAACCGAGGATATTTATTACTTTTGAGTCCATTTCAAAGTAATTCTAAGCCATAGCGCCCCAATAGGCAATGCATCTTCAGCTGTCATTGCGCTTGTACCCGCCGTTAACAGGGTGAGCGAGCGTAGACGAGTGCGGCAATCTCGTGCCCTCCCCTCGTCTGTCATTCCCACGCGTCGAGACCCGGTGATCCAGAATAAAGGTTCCTGCCACCATCGTGCTTTGTTATCCCGGTCTCGACCCGAGATCCATAATCCCGGGAGGGCGGGTTCCTACCTCGTGTGTCATTCCGGCGCGATAGCCGGAATCCAGAGTCGACATAGTCTTCTTTTATCGCTTCTCCTACTCCGCGGTCGAGCCACCTCATCGTTTGGGTCAAACTGATAGTCGGATTGTTGTCACTTCACATAAGAACAATCAAAGCATCTTTTTAAGGAAACGAATCGGTTTCTCAAGCGTGGGTAAAAAAGCGTTACGCACGTGATTCGTTTTTCGTTTTAACAAAACGAATATCTGTTTTTGTTTATTTTGTGCTGACGGCTGAAAGCTGATCGCTGAGAGCTTTTCATCGTGCTTTTCTTCAAAATATTCTGTTGTTAATCCGGCAACGAATAAAGTGCCGATGGGTTACTATTCCAATGTAGCACATATGTTCTACTTTATCAAACAAGGCTAACGGGCATTTGCTTACGCTTGTTAACTATTGAACGTTCATCGGGATTACTGCCGTTCCATGCTTATGTTCAAAGCCCAGGCATCTGACTCGTATTAGCTTTTAATTTCGAATATTTCCTAAAGCGTTTATTGACACGAGAATTGTTTAGAATGTTCCCGACTATAGAAATCGGATTCCAAACAAATAACGAGATAATGCCCCACCAGCCTTTAATCAAGCAATGTTTCAAACATTGATGAAAAAACATATTATTACATTTTTCACAAATGTAACCTCGATAAGTTTTTGTTGTTCCGATTGCAACCATGCCTGTATGCTTTTTGTAAGTAACTGCTGTCACGGGGTTTCTATTACCGCATACAAAACATTGTTCAACCGAGATATCATTGCTCAAGCTGATTCCTTTTTGTTTCAGAATCCATCCATCACCGATGATGATTGCAAAGAAAAACAATAGTATCGTCACGAATGGCAGTAAAGCTGACGAGCCGGATTCAAGTGATAAGGCAAGCATTAAAAGCAGGAAAAGTAAGATGATATACACGATAAAAGACCAATAACGATGCTTTTTTATTAGTGCTAACATCTACCCTCCTATGAAACTCGGAGTCTTTGAAACAATAATAGGGATTATACTCTCACGTATAACCCTTAGCCATTGCTTCGACGACGCTTTGTGAGAAGGGCAAGACGTTCAGGCAAATATCGGGATATCTGTTGAGTGATGAAGCCTTAATAATTTTCAAGCTCAAACCTTGATAAGCGGCATAAAATAAATCGAGGCTGGAATCTTATTCCAGCCTCGATGGGTCGCAAGGGCTCTAAATGCTATTTGTTCATGACTTAAGGACTAGGCAGCACCAACTTTGTTAGCCTGCTGCTCGGCGAAATTGCCTACTACGGGCAATTTATACATCTTTCCCTGGTAGGCTTTAAGCATGAGCATGATCCATAAAACAAAGATAGCTATGCCGAGTAGCGCACTGATGATCCAGCCGATTACGGGGATAATAAAAAGAACGAAATAAATTACCATAAGAGCAACCGTCATCGCGATTGATTGTACAGCATGAAAGCGGACGAATTTATTTTTCGGTTCGACTAAGAAAAAGATGACCCCGGTTACCCAGCCAAAAAGATAACACAAGGCACCAGCCACATTCTCCTGCAACCCTGACGCTGTCTTTTCCATGGTACATACCTCCTAACCGATTTTAACAAAGATATATCAGAAAATGCCCGTTGTCAATACTCAGATTGGCACCGCCATATAGTTGACCACGAGGACAACGAAATGATGCGCACTGATCAGGTAATACCCAATCCGAATGCTCCACCCACCAGGCAATTTCTCATCGGACGCGACTACTAACACAAATAGATTCCTTTCTCTCTCCCCACAAAAAGACCGGGGGCGATCTGCCCCCGGTCAACTGACTGCTGAAAGCCAAGCGCTGACAGCTTCCCGGTTTATCCCGCCTTCTTCTCGTCCACACCCATCAGATTGCCGATGACGTTCATCAACGAGGAACCCGAGGGAACCACAATCTTGGCATTGGTCGAAAGTGACTTTTCGACCGCCTCCAGCTTGCGCAGGACCTGGGCGTTGCCCTTGAAATACAGGTTCGCTGCTTCGTTCACCAGCTTGATGGCCTCAGCTTCGCCTTCGGCCCTGAGGATGGTCGATTGTTTGTCTGCTTCTGCAAGCTTGATGACCGCACGGCGCCTGCCGTCTGCCTCGGTTTCGGCGGCGGTGGCGGTATCGATGGCTGCTATCTTTTCGTTCTCCGCCTTGACCACCTTGTTCATAGTGGCCTGAACATCCGGCGGCGGGTTGATTTCCTTGAGTTCGGTGCGCACGATCTCGATGCCCCACCTCTGAGTTTCGCTGAAAAGAGTGTCATAGAGCGCGCTATTGATGCGCCCGCGCTCGCTGTTGGCTGAACGCAAAGTGAGTGTACCGATGATATTTCTGAGAGTCGTGCGCGCCAGGTTTACTATCTGCCGTTCGTAACTGCGCACGTTGTAAAGGCAGGCTTTTACGTCTTCCTCTGAATCTTTCACCTTGAAATACACCTGTGCGTCAACGGTGGCGTTAAGGTTGTCGTTTGTGATGATCTCCTGGGGTTCCGCGTCCACCATCTGCTCGGTGATGTTGACGAGATACATCTTCTCGGCGAACGGGAGCATAAAATGCATTCCCGGGGGAGCGAAGCGGTTATATTTTCCGAACCGCTCGACAAGTCCTCTCTGTGTAGGCCGTACGATTTTCACGGCCGAGGCGAGCATCCAGAGTGCCAGGATTACGATTACACCGATGGTGACTAAAGGCGCCATATTTATTAGACCTCCTATAAATTAACCTCTATTTTATTTAATATCAATCGGAGCTCAAAATAGAAACAGGCTGTCGAAGGGAAGCAACCGGCGCGAATTCGTTTCGGCCCAAAGCCACCAGGGCCACGGCTCCCACCCCGAGCGGGAGGAAAGTCAAGGTTCCCGCTATGGCCCCCGCCAATGCCCAGCCCCAATGTTTCCTCTGGATGGAAAAGATGCCGCCGACGATCGCCAGCACACCGATGCCGACATAAAAAACACCGATCACTCCGTAAACGATTGAAAACACGGTAAAGAAGTGATCGGGCGGTGGATTGGAGTCGATGAAAAATGTCGAGTCATTAAGTATGGTCGAAAACACTAAACTGAACAACACCAGTGCGATCCCGCCCATCAACCCCATGGCCCCCGCGATGATGGAAAGGATACCTCCTATGGTCGACTTCTGCATATCTTTATCTCTTTTCTTTCGCTGATTTATTTAACATAACATCCCATACTGTTTAAGCCGCCCCATGTTAGCACCGGGAACTACAAGCCGCAATATTTGAAATAGCAGGACAAGACTGGACCCTAATCGAGAATGGCTGATATTCAAATAAAATCGCGATAATATTTTATGGATTTCGCCATTTGCTCCCTTTTTAATAGTGTCGAAACGATATTGGCCGATGCTGTTTTGAATGCTAAATACCAACTATACCCTCAGAATAACATCGATATTTTCGTCTATGTCTTAATAGCAGTATTCGTCAGCCATTTTTAACGCTCTAATCCAAATATCAATGCTTATGCCTCGACGAAATTCAACCTCGTGAATGCGGGGCTATGCTTAACTTTTTCGTAAATCATCCGGGCGCATGCAATGTCTTCAATCGCCAGTCCTGTGGAGTCGAAAACCGTTATTTCCCTGTCGTTGGTCCGCCCTTTTTTTATCCCTGCCACGACATCGCCCAGTGAACCACATATGCGATTGGGGTCAAGAAGACCTTTACTAAGCGGTACATTAACTTCACCCGAAGTGCTCGCCTGCCTGATGTCATCGACGAAGATGAGCGCTTCGCTGAGTATTTCCGGGTCAAGCTCCTCTTTCCCATGGGCGTCGGCGCCTACCGCGTTGATGTGGACGCCGGACTTTACCCATTCTTTCCTCACCACTGGCTTATGGGCAGGGGTTATGGTGCAAACGATGTCCGATTCCATGACTTCGGGTAGGGTATGGGCTTCTATACGATACTGGGGGAAAGACTTGATTAACCTGGAGGTGGAGGCCTCGGAGATATCATAAACCTTGATGAGCGCAAGGTCATAAAGAGAGGCGTGAGCCATCAACTGGGTGTACGCCTGCCGCCCGGCGCCGACCAGCCCCAGCGTGGATGAATTCTTGCGCGCCAGGTATTTAGAGGCGACAGCGGATGCAGCGCCGGTGCGATAAGCCGTGATATCGGTACCATCCATGACCGCCAGCGGGTAACCGGTTTCGGGGTCGCTATAGATGATAACCGCCATGACGGTGGGAAGATTTTTAGACGGGTTCTCGGGGTGAACATTAACCCATTTCATACCCGCACCGCCCGGAAGTGAAGCCGGCATAGCCCGGAAATCACCTTTATCGACGTTGAGGTATGATTTCGGCGGCATCTGCGCTTTTCCTAACGCCCATTGGTGGAAAGCATCTTCGACCGCGGGGATAACTTCTTTCATGTCGAGTAAGGGCAGGATCTCGCTTTTACAAAGGAACATGGTGGACATAAGTGATCTCCTTTATACGCGTAACGCTCACTTTGACTCTAAGCCCGTAAATGAAGTTTGTCAAGAAGCAACCGGCCTTCGTTGTGTCTACATGAAACAGGGTTTTCTAAACGATTTTGAACCGGCCAGCTCAAT
>CAZMDI010000087.1:0-5923 GCA_964564995.1 uncultured Dehalococcoidales bacterium | reverse complement strand
CCGGGTTGACGGCAAGACCCATGTTATGCAGGCCAATCCCCTCTCCCGCTTGTGGATAGACGCCGTGTCCAAGAAAACCCCTGAATCCACCGGAACATCCGTTAAGTTTACTTTGCCCGCCGGCACGGTTGCCGGTAATCGAGTTTCGGGTGAAGTCACGATGGAATGGAAACTACCCAAGATCAATAACTCTCTCGAGCGGGTTAGGTCCCGTGCGTATTATCATGCCCTATCGTCCGCAATGGCCTATCGCATGATTGCCATCGCTCTGGATCTGCTCAAGAAGGGCGATACCAAGGTTTGGAACGAATACAAGAGGCCCAAGAACGGCATCGGCGTCGGTATGGTAGAGGGCATGCGCGGAGCTGTGGCTCACTGGGTAGTCATGCGCAACGGCAAGATCTATCGCTACCAGATCATCACCCCAACCGCCTGGAATGTTTCTCCACGCGACGCAGAAGGCCGCCCCGGGGCCTACGAAGCCGCCATCATTGGTTCGGCGGTAACTGAGCCCATCACTGGAGAACTTGATGGTATCGACGTAGTTCGCACCATTCGCAGTTTCGACCCCTGCTTGGGCTGCACGGTACAGGTATTCAACCCGCAAGAAAGTTTGCTGGCTGAATGCGACATGGACCATCTCCATGCCGAGGAAATGGTTTCTCAGTGGGAGAAATCTCATACCGTTGGCCATACTCACGACGGCCACACCCATTCACACGCTGTTTAAATAAGGACGCTTTATTGACGAGGACTTTGATATGCGGTGTAGGGAACAAGCTGAAACGGGACGATGGCCTTGGGCCATTTGTCATCGAACAGCTTGAAGACACCCCCATGCCGGAAGGCGTGGATGTGGTGGACTACGGCATATCGGGTTTCAAATGCGCTCTCAAGTTAGAGGGCTACAGTAAAGTCGTTTTTGTGGATGCCATAAGCCTGCCCGGCTTTGAGCCGGGCAGGCTTCATCGTTTGAAAATCACCAAAGAAAAACTTATGAAAAGCCCCAAGCTTTCAGATTTCAGCCTGTCCATGCATGAAACTGACCTAGAGCGCATCATGGCAACCGCAGCGGTATTGAATATCTACCCGGATGAAGTCGTCATCATAGGCTGCGAACCGTCCGACACCGCGGTCGGTCTTGGACTCACAAAATCCGTCGAGGCGGCCGTCCCCAAAATTATCGAGCTCGTGCTCAAAGAGCTCTAAAGTCCCCTTTCCGCAAACTGCGGTTATCCTCTTTAATAGATGAACGATATTTTAGCGACCCATCATTACAATATCAGAGTCTATGGCGTAGTTCAGGGCGTCGGCTTTCGTCCTTTTATTTACCAGTTGGCTCTTCGAAGTAATCTCAGTGGGGTTGTTTGCAATACCTCGGGTTATGTTGAGATAGATGTCGAAGGGCCTAAAACAAAACTGGATTTATTCGTAGCTGACATCACCGCCAAAACACCTCCAGCGGCTGTCATCGAGAGATTGGTAACTCTTGAACAGCCGGTAGAGGGTTACTCCCATTTTAAGATTCTCGACAGCCGACTAAATTCGGGGGCATACCAGTTGATTTCCCCTGACCTGGCAACCTGCAGCGAGTGTGCCGGCGAAATAATGGATCCTAAAAACCGGCGATTCGAATACGCCTTTACCAACTGCACCAACTGCGGACCTCGCTTCACTATTATAAAAGATATCCCCTATGACCGGTCAGCAACCACCATGAACATATTTGTTATGTGTCCACAATGTCAGTCGGAATATGATAATCCGGAAGATCGCAGATTTCACGCTTAACCCAACGCTTGTTCCGTGTGCGGCCCCAGACTTAAAGTTGTCGGAAAAAACGGACATATCATCCCGAGCGGTGCGCCGATTTCCCGGTCTGCCGAATTCTTGCTCGATGGGAAAATCATGGGTATAAAAGGGTTGGGAGGCTTTTTGCTGGCCTGTGACGCCACTAATGAAATTGCTGTCGGAACTCTTAGGAATAGGAAAAAACGCCCTTCCAAACCATTCGCAGTGATGGTTGCAAACATCGAGGAGGCAAATAAATACTGCTTTGTTTCAGAATCCGAGTCTGAATCGTTGCTCTCCAGGCGGAGTCCGATAGTTCTGTTGAGAATGCGGGAAGGCGCCCCGCTTGCCTTGGGCATAGCTCCGGGGTTGAAGTACCTGGGATTAGTTTTGCCGTACACCCCCCTTCATCACCTTCTTATGAAACAAACCGGAGTCCCTCTGGTGATGACCAGCGGAAATCTGAGCGAAGAACCCATAGCGCAAAAAAACAGCGAAGCTTTAATGCGGCTGGGTGGTATCGCGGACTATTTCCTGTGGCACGACCGCGACATCTATGTAACTTATGACGATAGCGTGGTGATGGAGGTGGAGGGTGAAACCCGTGTGATACGGCGCGCACGAGGTTATGCTCCTTATCCAATACAGATGCGGCAAGAAATGGAGCAAGTGCTTGCATGCGGGGCTGAAATGAAAGGTTCATTTTGTCTTACTCGTGATAACCACGCGTTCGTGAGCCAGCACATCGGAGACATGGAGAACGTTGAGACACTGGAGCATTTTGAAAATACGGTTGAAATATATGAAAAACTGTTCCGTATAAAGCCCACGATTATCGCGCATGACCTGCACCCGGATTATTTTAGCACACGTTATGCCCAGCAGAGGGCGGGGGCTGATCCGTCATTGAAATTATTCCCCGTACAGCATCATCATGCACATATCGCATCTTGCATGGCCGAGAATGGGATTAAGGATCCCGTCATCGGGGTGGCCCTGGACGGCACCGGGTACGGAACCGACGGCCATATCTGGGGTGGCGAAATCCTGCTGGTTAGCTATAAGAGTTTCGAACGGCTCGCCCATCTTGAATATGTCCCTTTGCCGGGCGGCGACGCAGCAACCAAAAAACCGGTCAGGGTAGCGGCTGCATACCTCTACCACTTGCTCGGGGAAAGTGGGTTGCAAAGGTCAGGGTTACCGACCAGGATGGGGCCCGAAGAATTGTCGCTGTTAAAACAGCAGATGGATGCAAAGTTGAACTCCCCTCTCACGTCAAGCTGCGGAAGGCTTTTCGACGCCGTGGCATCGCTGCTGAGGATAAAAGACAGCATTAACTATGAGGCCCAGGCGGCCATCGAACTGGAAATGTGCGCGACCGATTTTGAGGGAAGCGATAACTCCAGATATCCTTTTGAAATTGGCGAGGAATCAGGACTGAAAATCATTCGTCTGGGAGCTCTCTTTGATGCTATACTAAGAGATATAAACAACGGGCAAAGCAGCCCTGAAATCGCCTATCGTTTCCACGACTCACTCGCCACAAGCATTGCCGGGTTGTGTGGAAGCTTATCGGGAAAAACGGGAATAAAAAAAGTTGCGTTAAGCGGGGGCGTGTTTCAAAACCGCCTGATGTTTCGGCTTATTCTCAAAGCTTTACAGGAAAATGGTTTAGACGTTTTCGCTCATAAACAAGTGCCGTCCAATGACGGCGGCATAGCGCTGGGACAGGCGGTGATCGCCGGTTCCGTGCAGGAAAAATAATGGAGGTATCCCAGATGTGTGTAGCTGTTCCTGCTCTTATAATAAGCCTCAACGGCACCGACGCGGAAGTCGACATCGAGGGTGTGCACAGAAAAACAAGCATCTACCTCACACCCGAAGCAAAACTCGGTGATTACGTGCTGATGCACGCTGGCTTCGCTATTAAAGTGATAGATTTGCAGGAAGCCAAAGAGACCATTGCACTGCTAAAGGAAATCAATGCAACCGGTTAACGATTTTCGTGACTCGGAACTGGCCCTTGCGCTGGTTGAAAAAATAAAGCGGCGGGCATACGGTCCGGCTCGCTTGATGGAGTTTTGCGGGAGCCACACCGCCGCAATTCTCAAGTTTGGTTTGAGACAACTCTTACCCCCGGGGGTGGAAATGCTTTCTGGTCCGGGATGCCCGGTTTGCGTGACCGATCAGGCCGATATCGACCGAGCCATCGAACTGGCGAGGGTCCCGGGTTTGGTATTGTGTACTTTCGGAGATATGTTGAAAGTCCCGGGGACATACTCCAGCCTTCAAAAAGCGAGGGCCGAGGGTTGCGACGTCCGGATGGTGTATTCGACCCTCGATGCATTGGAAATAGCGTGCACCAACACAGAAAAGCCCGTAGTCTTTTTGGGCGTCGGGTTTGAAACCACCGCACCGACCATCGCAGCCTCCATAGCACAGGCGAGTGCCAGGAAAATTAAAAATTACTCTGTATTTTCTCTCGCTAAGTTGTGCCCTCCCGTCATGAAAGCTCTCCTGGACGGCGGCGAAATTAAAATTGACGGTATCATCTGCCCAGGCCATGTCAGCGCAATCATCGGCTCGCGACCATATGAATTTATCCCTCGCGACTACAAGATCGGTTGCGTGGTCGCTGGATTTGAACCGGTTGATATTCTTATGGCCGTAGACCGACTCCTAGCGCAGATAGAAAGCCATACCCCGGAGGTGGAGATCGCATACGGGCGAACCGTTTCTCCGGAAGGCAACGTTATCGCGCAGCAATTACTGGCTGAAGTATTCGAGCCCCAGCCTGCCCGATGGAGGGGCGTCGGCGAAGTAGTCGGAAGCGGATACAAAATCCGTGAAAAATACCGTGAATTTGATGCCGAGAGCCTTTTTGTGATAAATCCCGGGCCGGCGAAAGAACCCGCAGGATGCCGCTGCGGCGATGTTTTGCGCGGATTGATACGACCGACCGGATGTCCGCTTTTCGGCCAT
The DNA here is from genome assembly GCA_964564995.1 of uncultured Dehalococcoidales bacterium. Taxonomy (GTDB): domain Bacteria; phylum Chloroflexota; class Dehalococcoidia; order Dehalococcoidales; family UBA1222; genus SURF-27. The sequence goes on along the minus strand of CAZMDI010000087.1, from coordinate 1,150 downwards.
GCCTGCATACCTGAGCGCCCGGTAGGCCCCTGTATGGTTTCGGGGGAAGGTGCATGTGCCAGTTATTATCTCTTCGGAGAAGGCGATGGAAGATAAAGTCCTTATGGCCCATGGAAGCGGGGGGAAGCTGACTCACGAGCTTATAAACCGGTGTTTCGTGGGAAAATTCAGTAATCCGTGGCTGGCTCGCATGGATGATTCCGCCATCCTTGAATCGGAAGGCCGTTTGGCTTTCACGACCGACAGTTATGTCGTAACACCGCTATTTTTTCCGGGTGGGGATATAGGCAAATTGGCCGTTTGCGGTACCGTTAACGATCTCGCTGTAAGCGGAGCAAAACCAAGGTTTTTGAGCCTCGCTTTTATCATCGAAGAGGGGTTGGAAATATCCGAACTAGAATTGATCGTAGATTCCATCCGCAAAACCGCACTCGCGGCAGGAGTCGATATCGTCACGGGGGACACCAAGGTTGTGCAGAGAGGTAAAGCTGACAGGCTCTTTGTGAATACTGCCGGAATAGGATATATCCCTGCCGGGATCAACGTTTCGGGGTCCAACGTCAAGCCGGGAGACTCTATAATCCTGAGTGGCACTATCGGCGACCATGGGATGACCATTATGGCCCAGAGGGAAGGGCTTCGCTTCTCGGGCGACCTGTCTAGTGATTGCGCACCGTTGAATGGTTTGATAGCCGAAATGCTCGAGGTTTGCCCCGATATCCGTTGTATGCGGGACCCCACACGTGGAGGCGTCGCAACCACATTGAATGAAATTGCCGCCCAGTCCAAAGTAGGGATGTTCATCGAGGACGGTTCCATCCCGGTTCGTCCTCCGGTATCAGCCATGTGCGAACTACTCGGGTTGGACCCTCTTTATATCGCCAACGAAGGTAAAATACTCGCTTTCGTACCTGAGACGGCTACCGGAGTACTGCTCGAAAAAATGCGAAGACACCAGTATGGCAAGGATGCAGCGATAATCGGACATGTCACAGTGGACCACCCGGGGAGAGTCACATTAAGGACACGCCTCGGAACATCGCGGATACTTGCTATGCTATCCGGAGACATCCTGCCGCGCATTTGTTGATGCTAGATGTTGGTCTAATTGTAAAATAAAAGAAGTCCGCCATGTGGCGGACTTCTTTGG
>CAZMDI010000086.1:0-5945 GCA_964564995.1 uncultured Dehalococcoidales bacterium | reverse complement strand
TGTTTCAATACCCCTGTAACTTCCAGAATGATGCCGGCGCCAGCGAGAATAAACACCCCGGAGAGGATACGAAGGCGCAGTTTGCGCGCTTTTTTGATGCGCTCACGTTGTAACCTTTCCTGGATTTCAGCCTGGGTGGGACGATGAATCTTGGCTGCCTGAGCGGTTCGAAGAGCCGCTCTTTTACCGGCTTTTTGGCGTAGCAAGAAATAAAAAACGCCTATGATGGCGAAAAACAGTAAAACGTCGGTAAAACCCAATTCCATTCAATCTCCCCGGGAATTTAATTGTCAGTGTTAAATTAGTCGATGACTCGATCCCCGTTTAGCTGTGAAAATGCCTGCTATTCTTCCTCGGGGACCCATACACGCTTCTTTTTGTAAACCAGACGGGAGAGCAGTATGCCGAGTTCCAACAATAATATAAGAGGAACGGCCACGATCGTCTGGTTGAGTGGATCAGGAGTAGGGGTGACGATTGCTGCTATGACGAAAGCGATCAACACCCACCATTTACGCCTGTGTGCCAGCCAATCTGGGGACACCACACCCAGCTTTGCCAAAGCCATAACTATCAGAGGCGTTTCGAAAACCACGCCGAATATCAGGAGCACGCGTACGACGAAGTTGATGTATGTTGAAAGGGAAGGTTTGGCGGCGGCGATGGTGTTGTTGAAGGTGTAAAGAAAAGTCAGTGCCGGGTGCAGCGCCACGAAATACGCGAAGGCGACGCCGGCTAAAAACATGAAGATGATGCCCGGGAGGATGGAAAAAATAACACGTTTTTCCTTGATGGTTAGCCCGGGAGCGACGAAAGCCATCAGTTGAAATACAAGGAAAGGCATGGCCATGACGACGGCGGTTAGCATGCTCACCTGGAAATATACCGCCATGGGTTCCATGACGGTTTTCGTTATCAAGCCGATATCTCCGCCGGGTATGATCAGAAGGCGGATTATGGGGCTGCCGAAAAACATTCCGACCAGCAACCCGGCTCCGAGCGCGATGGCGGAATACACTATACGGTTGCGCAGTTCCTTCAGATGGGCCATCAAAGGAGCGCGTCCGTCATTAGGTGGGGTGCTCACAACTTCGTCAGCCATCTAGATGCCGCCCTTTTTGCCGAGTAATCTCATATTATCCTGCTCCTGGTTCACCCGACGAAGGAGTTACGGGTTGAGGGGGTGCCTCAAAGGTCTCTTTCACGGATGGCAACGATTCCTGAATACCTTCGGCCACCGGAGCGCTTGCCTGAATTGCCTCAGGGACGGGGTCCATCCCGGCCTCAAGTGTAGCTGCGATGACTTTGGCTTGTTCCTTGAGGCTTGAATCGATCCCCGAGACCTGGGGGCTGACTGTTTCTGAATTCTCTTTAGCCGGCTTTTCAAGGCTGGGGGTAGTCTCTCTGGTACCGGCTTCGATCGTTTCTGTAAGGACCTTGGCCTGGCTTTCAAGCGCGGATTTTAGCTCGGCAACATCGGCTTCGAGGGTACGCTTTACAGCCATGAGATCTTGCTTGAAACGCGGTGCCTTACCGCCTCCGTCATCGTCCATATTTAGGGCGTCGCTGATCTGTCCCGTGATGACCTTTGTGACTTTTTCGAAATTACGGATGATTTTGGCGGCTTTGCGAGCATAAGAAGGCAGCTTCTCGGGGCCGACGACGACTAACCCGACGATGAGAAGTATCATGAATTTAAACCAGTCTATGTTCATGCCAAGGATATTCAAGATTCTATCTCCATTACTGCTGTACGCCTACCTGCTTAAAGGCGTTTATTTCACCGTCTTTGCGTTAGCCGATTTGTTACGCGTTTTCAGTTTGGCCGGGTCTTTCAAAATCGTCTCTCAGGGGCCTTTAAGGAAGGGAACCGATTTTTGCCGGGTATACAGCCCCCTGAGAGAAACCGATTATCAGGTTATTCCTCGATCTCTTTAACTTTTGCGACTTTGGTTTTCTTGGCTGCGGCTGTTTTCGTTGTCGCACGTTTCTTTTTTACGACTACTACTTCTTCGTCATCAGCTACGGCGTTGTCGTCATCTGTGCGGGAAGACTCTTTTCTGAATTCTTTCATGGCTTTACCAAGAGAACCAGCCGCCTGGGGAAGTTTTCCAACACCGAAAATCATGATGACGATGGCCAGGATGATGATAAGTTCCATAGGTCCGATTTTTCCGAGCATTTGATTTCTCCTCTCCCGACACCCGGTTGCCTTCAGGCAATCCTGGGTATATAAACTCTAATTTCTAGATTTAGTATTTTCGTTTCAATCCCTTTAAATATGACCTGCACCTCCTGTTATTCTAGGATCAATTGTGCCCCATCCCACGTAGAACAAGTTCGGTCCAAATACGCCATGTTATCTAATCTTCTTCCAGCGCAATGTCGGATATCGGAACTTCCTGTTTAGGCCTGCGGGCGATCCAGGCCATGAATATGCTGACGAAATACAGGAAAAATATCGGCCCTGAGACAGAAAAGCCGCAGTCCATCAGCAAGACATCCTTCAAACTGTCGTGAAATACGTCACCTGTCGGCGTTACAAGCGCCGCGATGATTGCGGAGCCGAGTATGCCCCATCTCCATTTCTTAAGGAGCCAGGAGTGCGATACGATACCGAATTTGGCAAGAATGAAAATTACCATGGGAAGTTCGAATGCGAAGCCTATCATGAGGTACACGCGGGTTAAAAAGCCGATGTAGTTCCCCAGGTCCACCAAAGGGGTGATGTTGGGGCTTATCTGGTTCACGAAGCCGATTGTGAACTTGAGGGCCATCGGCGCGAATACGTACGTGGCATAAAGGATGCCCCCGATAAAAAAAAGCAATATCATCGGGATGAATGTGTATATATAGGATTTCATTTTAGCGTTGATGACGGGAGATAAGGTCCTCAGGGTCTGAATCAGTAAGAATGGAGAGGCCAGAGCGAGACCTGTGTAAAGAGCCACGCGCACGTAGATTTCAAAATTAGCTTCCAGTTGGTATGCGACGAAACTGGTGCCTATAGGCGCCAACCCTTCAAAAAACAGGATAACTTTGTTAGCGAATATAAACGAGATGCCCCATGCCAGCAGTAGCATCGCTATAGAAAGCAGGAAACGTTTCCTGCTTTCCTGAACGACGTTTAATGCTTGTGCGAACTTATTCTGCGGCGCGTTCATCAATATGTTCCTCGTTCGAATAAAGATGAAGTGAAAGCGTTAAAGATGACAACGTCGTGCCGATGGTTTGAAGATGACGGAATATTTGATAGGCAGCATGGTTTACTCGCTGAAAAATAAGGGAATTGCTGAACAAAACAAGCATATTGTCTGGCTATATTTAGACCGGACAACTTTTGAAGCCCCGTTATAATTATACCGGCAACCAGGAGCGATTCAATCCACAGTTTCAGGATCTCTAATATCAAGTCAATCCCCTTTACTTCAACCAGTTCCAATGTATCTGGCCAATGGCATCCGGGATTCTATATCCCCTGAAGTTCCTGAGGCAGGGACGGGTTCTCTTTTGCTCCCCTCAATACCGGCAAGCGGTATTACTCCCCCACCAAAATGCCATTTCATGATTATTCGGGCATTGACCGAAACGTTATTAACCCTTTTTCGCTCCGTTACCTCCGTATTACTCAGATTTTCCTGGAGGGGATCTCTCCCATGTAATGCACAATATTACCACTTTTATGCAATAGTGTCACATTTTAGTCGCAGGTCCTTTTATCGATCTGGTCGTTCCCGTTGCCTTATAGCTTTAGCAGGTTATTCGTTTCAACTGCGTGGGAAGGGGCATTTTCTTGTCATCACTTGATTCCCGACCGCTTAACCCTCTAATATTTAAGGTGATGGGGACAAACACCGGCGAAACGTGCTCAGAATGGCATCTATACATAATAAGGTGTGCTGACGGGAGCCTCTATACAGGGATAACAACTGATGTGGCCCGCAGATTTGCCGAGCATCAGGCAAAAGGCGGCGCTGGTTCGAAGTACCTTAGGGGAAGAGGCCCCCTTGCTCTGGTGTTCCAGATAAGCCTGCCAGACCAAAGTACTGCTTTAAAAGTTGAGAACCGGATCAAATGTTTATCTAAATACCGCAAGGAAGAGATACTGACATCCAGTTCTCACTTCGCCGATCTTTTGAAGCAGGTAAGTTCTTGATCCCGGACCTTTAACGTCTCAATGTTTTAACGGGTTCAAGTAGATATTCCAGTCCATTAAGCTTGATTTCGTAGATTGCCTCGAGCAGGATTTCGATCTTTCCTTCGGGCAGGCCTTTTTGATGGAACCAAACCAGGTAAGGTTCCGGTAGGTCGCACAGCAAGCGGCCCTGGTACCTGCCGAAAGGCATTCTCTGTGAGACCAGGTCAACTAAGAGTTTCGGGTCCAAAGGCGAATTCGATGTTCCGACCATGCTGAAATCCGGTCCCTGTCCAGTTTCAACAGATTCTACCATTTCAGACGAAAGAATATTTAACTGGCCGCTTTATTTTCAAACTTCGTGGGCCTGATGAAAGCACAGACGGGGTTCGATTGTTCAGAACACCCCTCAATGCGCTAGAATTGGATTGATAATTAATATAATGGCAAGACAAGCGGAGGGCTTAGATGAATATTTATGTTGGAAACCTTGATAATGACGTAACCGAAGAGACTCTCCGCGGCCTCTTCGCCCGGTTTGGTGAAGTCGGAAAAGTAAACTTGATGACGGACAGACGGGGGATTTCTAAAGGATTCGCTTTCGTTGAGATGCCCTCTCAGACAGAAGGCTCGAATGCTATGGAAAACCTTAACCGGACGCTACTGCTCGATCGCACCCTCGACATAAGCGAATCTGCGCCTCCCATGAGCAAAGGCGCTCGTAAAGCTAAACCCCGCCCATCACGGCCCAAACGTTAAGTTCAGAACAATACAGCTTATAAAAAGGACGGCATGCGAACATGCCGTCCTTTTTATAAGCTGCCCCGTTTTATCCGATATACGATTGAATAAGAGGCAGGAGTTCATCCATCGGCAGGCAATAACCCATATTCATCACAGGGTCTCTGTTATTATCGAATATGTCGGCCGAATCGTTTATCCCGATGACCTGACCTGACATGTTTAACAACGGGCCTCCGCTGTCCCCGGCGTTGATAGCAGAGTCTGTTTGCACGTAGTTATATGTATCGCTTAATTTCCTGAAAGCCGAGATTATTCCGAATGTGAATGAAGGGTTGGGAGTGTAACCCAACGCGAATCCTCCGACGACCACAAAGTCACCCACGGCTGAAGCTCCGGACGAACCGAGAGTTGCGGCTGCGAGCCCTGGGGGAACCGTACTGAGTTTAAGCACAGCAAAGTCGCGACCCTGGGCTCCGGCTACGACTGTGGCGGGGAATGTTGTACCCGAACTGAGAGTCACGTTGATTGTTAAAGCTCGGGAAATGACATGATATGCGGTCAGGATATATCCGCGGTTGCTGATGATAACCCCCGTGCCGACATCCCCTCCACGCGAAGTGGTCACATCTATGTAAACGATCATTGGCGTGATTTTAGTAACTAGGTTGCTCACGGATAACAGTGAACTGCCTGTACCACCCCCGCCGGGGACTCCGGTGGCACCTGCTGGTCCTGCAGGTCCCGTCACTCCGGCGGGGCCGGCAGGACCTGTTGCACCGGTTTCTCCGGCCGGCCCGGTCACATCACCTGCATCGAGAGTCGATCCGCTGGAGAGCGTTAAAATCAAGTGTCCCGAGCTATCGACGCTTGCACCGGTCACACTATCGCCCGCTGTTCCCTGCTTCCCGATGCAGCCGGTGAATAATACGAGTATCACAATACAGGAGAGGATCACCCCCGAAGCTTTACGAATATATGTCATGTCGTAACCTCCATTTGCTTTATTGTATGATTGGGACGTTAAGAAATCATAAATATTTACGTGCAATCCTCAAATATTCGTTAC